>CALJIQ010000057.1 GCA_937973995.1 uncultured Saprospiraceae bacterium | reverse complement strand
TATAAATTGTTAGGTTTGCTGTCTGTTTGTTAAAATATGTTCTAACCCAGTAGTCTGGTCATATCGTTCACTGTCTACTGTAAAAAAACAACCATGTATTATCTTACGCAAAGTGTTCATCGTAATGCCCAAACCAGAGGTAATCAAATAGCTACCATCAATGGAGACCGAGAACGAACTTGGAAGGAAGTAAAGGAACGAGTTGCTCGATTTGCTGGAGCGCTCAAAAGCATAGGCGTAGAGGAAGGAGATCGAGTAGCGATATTAGCATTGAATTCTGACAGATATTTTGAATATTATTTTAGTGTGCCGTGGGCAGGCGCCTGTGTCGTACCGTTGAATGTGCGTTGGTCACCAGCCGAGAATGCCTATTCTTTGAAAGATGCAGGGGCGAAGGTGTTGGTGGTAGATGATACTTTTGCGAAAATGGTACCTGCCTTAAAAGCACAAGGTGTTCCATTGGATACGGTGATTTTTATCGGAGATGGAGAACTGCCAGAAGGGATGTTGAGTTATGAAAAATTAATAAGTGAACATCAACCCGCCGAAGATGCTTATCGAAACAATGACGATTTAGCTGGTATCTATTATACAGGAGGAACGACTGGATTTCCAAAAGGAGTGATGCTGACACATTCTAATATTTGGTCTAGTGCGATCGCTTTAGTTAGCTCGATTGGTTTAGATGAAGAGGCTCGCATATTACATGCTGCTCCCATGTTCCATTTAGCCGATGGGGCAATGACACAAGGAGGGATGTTAGCAGGGTCAACGCATGTTTTCATTCCTATGTTTACGCCTGCTGCTACCATCAAAGCCATAGAAGAGAAGAAAACGTCTCATGCCTTATTAGTCCCCGTAATGATTCAGATGGTGATTAATGATCCGTTGGTAAAAGAGGCAGATTTATCTGCTTTACGATTTGTGTTGTATGGGGCTTCTCCTATTGCGGAAGCGGTCTTGGTGCAGGCAATGAATACCCTGTCCAGTGCCGCCTTTGCACAAGGATATGGTCAAACAGAGTTGGCGCCTTTGGCTACCATGTTGGCGACTAAATACCATACGACAGAAGGTCCTTTTGCTGGTAAATTAAAATCAGCAGGTCAGGCCATTCCTTGTGTGGAAATTAAAATTAAAGACGAAGAAGGTAAAGAATTACCCCTTGGAGAAATTGGAGAAATTACCGTCAGAGGACCTAACGCTATGACAGGGTATTGGAATAAGCCAGAAGAAACGGCAGTCTCTTTAAGAGATGGTTGGGTGCATACTGGTGATGCAGGTTATATGGATGAAGAGGGCTTTGTCTTTTTGGTAGATCGAGTAAAAGATATGATCGTGTCTGGTGGGGAAAATGTCTATTCCGCAGAAGTAGAGAATGCCGTAAGTAATCACCCTGCCGTACAACAGGTAGTCGTCATCGGCATCCCTTCCGAAGAATGGGGAGAACAAGTACATGCCGAAATTATTTTAAAAGAAGGTATGACCGCTACCGCAGCAGACATTATTGCTAAAACAAAAGAATATATTGCCAATTATAAATGTCCTCGTAGCATCTCCTTCCGAACAGAACCTTTCCCTTTATCGGGTGCAGGTAAATTGTTGAAACGCGATGTGCGGAAACCTTATTGGGAAGGAAAAGATCGGCAAATAAATTAATCAGTAACAATTGACAAGGTTCAATTAGAGGTGTTAAGCAAAAAAATAGTCTTACTAATTTTAAACACATTAGGCGAGGATTTTTAAACACATAGGCACAGTAGAACACATAGTTTCTTTCAAAAAAATTATGAAATAAAATTTTTGAAAACCTATTGTGATCTATGTGCCTATTACATAGAGACCTAAGTTTTGCGCAAATCTGGCAAAAGTTTGCTCGACGACTAAAGTCGCCTCGCATAGGGTTTCTTTAGCGTCAGCGATTTAAAAAGCGTTTTTTCAAAAACGCTTTTTAAATCGCTGACGCTAAAAGAACCCTACTGCCGAGCTTGCGAAGCAAGCGAGGCATAAAAATTATGGTACTGGCTTCGCCAGCTTAGGTGTTTAATGAATATGTTTTGGTTGTAGCTTCAACATCATATTTCTACATGGTTATTAAATATTGTTTTTAGAGTTGGCTCTTTAATAGCATTCCCAATTACCTTCCCTATCCACAAAAATATGAAAGCCCATTTTTTTATAGTACTAGTCTTATCTTTTATCAGCACCACCATATCCGCCCAATTCAAAAATATTCAGCAATTAAAGGAAGAAGACAAAACGGATATGAATTTATATTTTTATCCGAGTACCTTACGGATGATGAATTTCGAACAGGATACTGCCTTCAATAAGTTAATAAAAGGTATCCAAAAATTGTCTTTTCATAAGATGAATCCTGAAGTATTTGATGAAGCAAGTTTTGCAGCTTTAAAAGAAACCATACAACAAGAGGAAGGATATGAAGAGTATATGACGGTTGAAAAAAATGGAATAGCTGGACAGGGAATTCAAATATTAGGAAATGAAGCAGGGGATGAATGGGTAGCTATGGGGTTCTTGAATGGTCAAACCTATTTAATTGCTCTGAAAGGCACCATTAATTGGTTGCAAGCTCCCAAAGTATATCAAACCTTATTAGAGCAAAGTGAAAATACAGAAAGTGGATTTGGCCTCCTCCTAAATTTTATGAGAGAAGAGGAGCAACAGCGTAAAAGATGGCGAGAACGAAAAAAGGTAGAAGAAGCATCCGACAAAAAGGAAAGTTTTCAGGTTACTATAGAGGGGTAGTTATACTGTAAACGGGATGAAATTGTGAAAGGGAATTTTTTGTTTAACTGTTTATTTGTTTAAAAACCATATGTATACTGCGAACGGGGTAAAATTATGAAAGTGAGCTATTTGTGTAACTGTTTATTCGTTTACAAGCTATACTTAAATAAACAGTTCAACAAATAAACAATTAAACAGTATTGTAAAATCACTTTTTTATCCCGTTCCAAGTATAGATAAACAGCTCAACAATTAAACAAATAAACTGTATTGGCAAATTACTTTTTACCCAGTTCGGAGATATAAATTTCAATAATGACTGTCTTAGAAACCAAGGGACTCACCAAGCAATATCGAAAGATAACCGCTTTAAATAACCTCAATTTTTACATTGAGGAAGGGATGATCTTTGGTTTATTAGGACCGAATGGAAGTGGTAAGACCACCACTTTAGGATTGATTCTAAATGTATTGAAACCAACTAGCGGTTCTTACAAATGGTTCGAGCAAGCGCCTTCCGCAGAAAGTCGAAAGAAGATTGGTGCGATTTTAGAAATTCCCTGCTTCTTGCCTTATATGACAGCGGTACAAAATCTTGAGGTCATCGCTACCATTAAAGAATGTTCCTTATCCCATATTGATCGAGTACTAGAACTAGTAGGATTAACAGACCGAAAAGATGATCCTTTCAAAACCTTTTCTCTAGGTATGAAACAACGATTGGCAATCGGTGCTGCCTTATTAGCTGATCCGCCTGTTTTAATTTTGGATGAACCAACTAATGGTTTGGACCCTCAAGGAATTGTAGAAATTAGAGAACTGATAAAAGAAATTGCAGCTAGTGGAAAAACTATCGTTTTGGCAAGTCATTTATTGGATGAAGTGCAGAAAGTTTGTACAGATTTTATGGTACTTCGGAAAGGAGAAAAACTCTATCAAGGCAGCGTAAAAGAAGCATTATCCGACCAAGTAACCTTAGAGGTCGCTTCACCAGACATGACCTTATTAACGGAGGCTTTTTCAGATTTTACGGGACTAAAGAAAGTAGAAAGAAAGAATGGGGTGCTAGTCTTGACTCCAGAAAATGGAGTAACTACCAGTACCATTAGTCAACACTTATTAGAAAGAGAAATTGTATTGAGTCATTTGGTGACCAAAGAAGGAAGCCTTGAAAAACAGTTTTTAAAATTACTCGATCAGGAATAAAAATCTAATAATCAACAATTGAAAAGACTTCTCCAATTAGAATGGTTAAAGCTAAGACACTATCGTCCATTTTGGATATTGATGGGATTGTATGCTTTGATTACGGTAGTGATCTGTTCGAGTGGTATGCGGTTTTTTGAATTTTTAAAAAGTGAAGGAGCTGATTTTAGAGGTCTTGATCCAACCATTATACCAATTTATGATTTTCCAGACATTTGGCAAAATCTAACTTATGTCGCCTCTTTTTTCAAAATATTTCCAGCCTTTCTAGTGATTATCTCTGTTGCCAATGAATTTAATTATCGGATTCTTCGCCAAAATATTATAGATGGCTTGAGTAAGAAGGAATGGATATTATCCAAACTATTATTTATAGCGGCCTTATCATTAGCCAGTACACTTTTGGTTTTTTTGATAGGTATTGTTACAGGTAGTATCTATGCCCATTCGGATGCAATGGGTTCTATCTTTCAATCCACGAGTTTTTTAGGGGCTTATTTTTTGGATGTCTTTGTGTATTTGGTGTTTGCCTTTATGTTGATTCTGATTATTAGGAAAGGCGCTATTGTAATAGTAGGTTTGTTCATGTACACCTATATGCTGGAGCCTTTTGTCACTTTATTCATTTCTCAATATCCACATCTACCAGATAAGTACCGAGTGATCGCCCCATTTTTTCCTGTAAAGGCGATACATAATCTAATCCACGTTCCGTTCTCTAGATATGTGTTTATGGAAATTCAAGACTATGTTTCGTTAAAAGAAGTAGCTATTGTATTGGTTTGGTTAGGGATTTTTATATGGATTATTTTTTGGTTGTTACGTAGGAAAGATTTATAAGGAAGATGCAAAGAGCCAGGACCTAGTACAGACTAACCCTTTGCATCTCACAGTGTTAACCTAAATTTCTTTTTGTCGTTCCTTTAGTAATTTACTTACATTGATAGTCGCTCCTTCCTTTATACTATTTGTTACTGTCAATAGTAAGTATCGCTTACCGCCTTTTTTAAAAAATATCTTTTGTCCCAATTTTAAATCAACACCGCTTCGAGAGTAGGGAGAGAGATTTGGATTCATAACAGAGGGGATAATTAATGGAATAGATTTAGCAGAATTGTTAGCAAGCGTGAAACTGATGTAATTTTTTTCTTTTAAGACTTTAGGAGGGGAGGCCACTTTATAGGAGTAGGACACCTTAGATTTTGTGTCTTTCGTATTTTCTAGTTCTAAGAAATGATCGCTCTCTACTAAGACAGTGGCTTTGCCTTTCGGACCTAATCCAAATCCTCTGATAGCATCTCCGCCATTAGATGGTCTTACTTTTACTTGAATATCTTTTAAGGATTTATTCTTCAAATCCACATTAGCAGATTCTGTGGTAGAAAGATTGATAGCTTTTTTTTGATTGGCTGGAATTTGAATGAACTGCTGGTTAGAAGAGCACGCAAATAGCACTACCAGAGTTGATAGGAAGTAAAATGATTTCATAATTTTTATTGGTTAATAATGATAAAATGGTTCTAGAAAATCGTAGAACCAAGAATTTTAAAAAAAAGATTAGCTACCGTGCACTTTTCGAAAAACCCGTCACTTGGCATCCCATCCCTTCGGGTTCAGAAGCTTACACTTCTTCATGCTACGGGAAAAGGTCTTTTGAGG
>CALJIQ010000056.1 GCA_937973995.1 uncultured Saprospiraceae bacterium | reverse complement strand
CCGCGTAGCGGCGATGGGCAGCGGAAGTATAAAATTATTTAGTTTACAGTGTACTAATAATCAGTAATTAATAATCAATCAACCTATAAATAACGTCTCCTAATCAATTTAATAAAATTCTTGGCCTTGTTTCGTCTTTGCTTATTCATCCAATCGTATTGATTGATTACGTTGGCTGCTAGGTGTTGCTTTGCTTGGTCAAAAGAGGACAATTGGTTGAGCTCATTCATGGTATGTTTGAACGCTCTTGAATCTCCTCTAAATAATTCATTGATCGTAAAAATACGTTCATTGATGCCCATCGCTTTATTCAAATCAGAAATAGGCAAGCTACTGAGTTTATGAGATAACTCTGTACCATTTTCCAAGGAGAATAAATGTTCGCCATCCTCATTAATCGCTGTTGTAGTAACAGGAGGCGGAGTGGCTGCTCTTGGGGGTGGACTTGTGATAGGGGGTGGGGATTCAACGATGACCTCTTCCACAGGAGGGGCGATGATTCTTTCCAACCTAGGGGGTGGCGCTACTATGCGTCTTTCGACAGGAGGTGGAGGAGATTGTCTTGGCTCGTATTTTTCTACAGGAGGTTTTGAAATTTCTGGTGCTGTTTTCTTGATGCTAGGTTCAAACTGAGGAGGTTTTTGACCACTATTCTTTTCTGATAAGAAAGCTTCATACAGCGATTTAATATAATCCTGCATCAGGTCTTTTTCTATTTGGGCTACATTTTTTGGGTCTAGGCTCATACTTTTGTACAAGCGATTGATTTTGTCTAATAGTAGTTGGGCTTTGTTTAAATCCATTGTAATAATTGATGGTAGAATTTAAGTAGAATGGTTTGCAAAATAATCATTTCTTGATAAAACGTTAAGTAAATGATTTGATTGTGTTCCTAAGAAATAACAAATGTTTTTAGAACCTCATTTTAAAGGACAGCGCAGTGGGTGGATTGAAGTGATTTGTGGCTCCATGTTTTCAGGGAAAACCGAAGAATTGATTAGGCGTTTAAAAAGAGCCAAAATTGCCAATCAAAAAGTAGAGATTTTCAAACCAAAAATGGATACCCGATACGACGAAGCCAAAGTCGTATCCCACGATGCTAATTCCATCCTTTCTAGTCCAGTAGATACTTCTGAGAAAATATTGGATTTAGCAGAAGGCGTCGATGTAATCGGCATAGACGAAGCACAATTTTTTGACGGAAACTTACCCGAAGTTTGTCAACAATTGGCATTAAAAGGTATTCGAGTAATCGTTGCAGGTTTGGATATGGATTTTAAAGGTCAACCTTTTGGTCCGATGCCCGCCTTGTTAGCGGTGTCGGAATATATTACGAAGGTACATGCCATTTGTCAGCATTGTGGCAACCTAGCGACTCATTCTTATCGCTTAATTGCAGAAAGCGATCAAGTGGTATTAGGAGAGAAAGAGACTTATGAGCCTAGATGCCGTACTTGTTACCACATGGGGAATATTTTGAATTTGAAAACGTAAGTGGACGGACAATATTAATTACTGATTATTAATTATTTTACAAACGTGATAAACAATAAGTACTCAATTTTGAATGAAAAATTTTGAATTTTGAATGGGCGATCGCCTTAAATCTTAGTGTTTTCATCCTATTACATCTCGTTTATTCAAAATTTAATCATTCAAAATTCAACATTGAGAACTTACGATAAATACGTGTAATCAGCTAATAATCAGTAATTAGTAATCAATAATCAAAAAAAAATTAAAGTAAAATTACTTTTGCCCAAGCACTTACTTATTTGAAAAAACCCTAAAATTGCGCTTTATTTCAAAAACAAATAAAATCAACCCTTTCGAGATATGAATTTTTTACTAGTAATGCCTGATTTTGCGAGTCCAGAAGTGTGGATGAGTTTATTAACCCTTACTTTTTTGGAGATCGTGTTGGGTATTGATAACATCATTTTTATTGCCATTGCGGCAGGGAAATTGCCCAAAGAAGAACAAGGAAAAGCCACCAATATTGGCTTGGTGTTAGCTATGGTCATGCGGATTGCCTTGTTGTTTGGTATCTCTTGGTTAATTGGGATGTCTAAGCCTTGGATTGAATTTAATAATTCTTTTATGCATGGTGCCTTTTCGGGGCAAAGCATCATTTTGATCTTGGGCGGGCTGTTTCTACTCTACAAAAGTACCAGTGAAATTCATCATAAATTAGAAGGCGAAGAACACCAAGAGGACGGGTCAAAGAAGGGAACTTCTACCTTGAGCAATGCGATATTTCAAATCACTTTAATTAATATTGTATTTTCTTTTGATTCCATATTGACGGCAGTGGGAATGACGAATGGTTTAGAAGGTGCCTTGATTATCATGATTATCGCTGTTGTTTTCTCGGTGGTTATTATGATGGCATTTGCGACTCCTGTGGGTAGGTTCGTGAATAAGCACCCGACGATTCAAATGTTGGGCTTATCGTTTTTAATTCTAATTGGCTTTATGTTAATTGCAGAAGGTGCGCATTTAGCTCATTTCTCTTTCTTAGGTTCAGAAATAGGGGCGATTCCAAAAGGATACTTATATTTTGCTATTACCTTCTCGCTATTGGTAGAATTCCTAAATATGCGTTTGAGAAAGACGCCAGAAAAGGTGGTTCAATTGAATGATATAAAGAATCAGGCGATTAAGGAAGGGAAGCTTTAACTGTGGAAACTGAATTATGATTTGGTGCTTACTCATTAGTTCTACCTATAAACAACTCACCATTATATGTCAAAAGCGATTTATACAATTATCGGGTTTTTGCTATTCACCATAGGGATGATGGCATTGGTGCTAAGTTTAGTGGGCGTTCAATTATCCTTTTTAACGTGGATAGATAAACCAGGAAGATTGTTTGGCTTTTTAATTAGAATTCTGATGATCTTGCTTGGTGTCGTAATTGTTGTTTTGTCGCGGACAGATTGGCGGGAAGAAGAATCAGTAGATAGTGGTAATTAAACCATCTAACAAATTTATTTCGTTCAAAGTGTAATTATACTCCGAACGGGGTAAAATAGTGATTTTAAAAAGAGGCCAGAAGTCAGACCGAGCATTTAATTTTCTGTCAGAAGCCAGACTTATGATGTTGACAAATTAGTTTCTTCTGACAGCCGTAGGCGGTCTGACAGCAAAGCGGTCTAACTTCTGACTTCTCAGTAGAATATCAAGTTAAATCTTTGTTAATTGAGATTGATAGATAAGACATCCATAGGTGTAGGACGTTTTGTTTTTGTAGCTTTGTTAAAATTGCGAAGATGAAAAAGAACTGCACCTTTCAACCACCTATTTCCTTCCTGGGCTTATTACTCCTTTTATGTAGTGTTTCCTTCCTTCAAGGGCAGACCAGGCAAGATAGTTTAGTCCAATTTTCTGGATTGGTATTAGATGGTACGACCGAAGAACTATTACCCGTTCCCTTTACCAATGTGTATTCAGAAAATGAAGTAAAACGAGGTACTTCTACTGATTTTAAAGGCTTTTTCACCTTTGTAGCAGAGAAAGGAGAAACCATTATATTTTCTTCTGTAGGATATAAAGCCGTTAAATTTGTAGTACCCGATACCCTTTCTGAAAACCGCTATTCCATTGTGCAGTTAATGACCCAAGATACGATCAACCTACCAGAGACCGTTGTTTTTCCGTGGCCTAGTAAAGAGCATTTTAAAATTGAGTTCTTAGCAATGGATGTAACACCAGAATTACAACGTCGTGCCAATGAAAATATCGCCCAAGAATTAATCGAAGAACGTCGCCATACCGTGCTATCAGATGGGGACGAAAATGCTGATTTCTATCTCCGGCAGCAAGCTAATAATTACTATCACTACGGACAGTTTCGTCCTATGCGTATTTTTGATCCCATTGCATGGGGACAGTTTTTCAAAGCTTGGAAAGATGGAGATTTTAAAAAGAAGAAAAAGAAAAAGTAGTAAGAGAATGAAATTCTCAATTCTCAATTAATCAAATCTCCCTCCTAAACAGCCATCTTCCTAAAGGGTGGCATGGAAATTGAAAATATAATACTATTACTCATGTATGGTTGCCTATCTAAGTCTTCTATCATCTATAGAAGCTCGTATTACTCCTATCTAAAACCCAAATCTTTTTGTAGTACGAAACTCTACTGACCTATTACAATTTAGCAAAAAATTAAACCAATAAAATGTTGGCTATTACTCGGAAGGGATAGTCCATATTTTGCCTTCAATCCAATTTTTTGCTATGAGGAAATTTAACTACTTGCAGTTATTTGCTCTTTGTTATTTTTTATTTGCAGGAGTTACCACTATTGCCCAAGTCCAGCTAAAGGTTGACCTGTTACCTGATTTGGTTACCTACCAAGTATTGCTTCAACCACAAGCAAACTATTCGGGGACGTTGGGACTAACCAATACGGGTCAGGTTACAGTTAAAGTACCTACGGGCGGTTTTTCTGTTTCCAATCTACAATCCAATATTGGTAATTGGGGAACTCCACAGGTTTTTGTTAGCCCTCAGGAGGCACCTACCTCTGACTACCTCGTCTTTTCTACCAGCGGTTCCTTTACCCAAGAGTATATGAGTGGACAAGAATTGCTACTTTTTTCCTTTGAAAATGATGGAACTTGTACTGGACCATTAGATGTGATTTTCGATACCGATCCCTTTGTAAATAACTCACTATCAGCTAGTATTGGTAATTCCTTTACAATTTTAGGCTTTGGTCTAGGAAATGCAGTGTCTGGTGTCTATGACATTGGTGGTGCCAACTGTGGAGGCAATACCCCTACCTGTACGATATTCATTTCCTCCGTTACTAAAAAACCAGAACAATCCTGTGGTGGGGCGGATGGTACTATAGAAATAACTGCTAGTGGTGGTAATTCCACCTTAGAATATTCTATTGATAATGGAACCACATGGTCTACTAATTCTGTAATCAACCAAGTTGCGCCAGGAGACTATTTTATAAAAGTTAGAGAAACATCAAATACCAGTTGTGAAATAAGTTATAGCGGCAACCCTATTACCATACTTCCCTACAGCGTAGGAATAATAGTTGTTTCAGAAGAACCTTCTTGTGATACTAATATGGATGGTTCTATTTCGATTGGAACAGATAGCCAAGACCCTACTGTTCAATATAGTATTAATAATGGGGAAACCTATTTTTCCAATCATGAATTTACAACTATTGGAAATGGAACGTATAACATTAAAATAAAGGAAAGCAATGGATGTGAATTTACGCCTGAAGATAATCCTATTGTATTCAATGTAAATGGCAATTGTGATACTCCAGCTACAGATACGGATGGTGACGGAATTCCTGATAGCGAAGAAGATTTAAATGGAGATGGCAATATCAATAATGATGATACGGATGGAGATGGTGACCCTAATTTTAATGACCCAGATGATGATGGAGATAACATCATGACTAGCGTAGAAGCTGGCGCACCAAACGGAGGGGATGGCAATGGTGATTCGATTCCAGACTGTTTGCAAAATACCGTAGCTTCTCAACTGAGTACCACTGGTGCCTATCATACCTTAGTATCTGGTGCTAACAATCCAATTATTGTCTATACAATTGTTGGAGAAGAGAATGTGACACCTCCGAATTTGGATGAATTATATAACTATCCCTATAACTTAGATGGATTCTGGATTAATGCCACTGGTTCTATCAATGTATCCATTATCTACCATGAAGTACAAGACATTACGAATCTAGTATATAGAAAATATGGTCCTATGACCCCAGGAGGGCAAGACTTTGAATGGTATGATTTTCCACATGCCCTTTCTATGGTTGATATAGGAGGAACATCTGTAGGTCGTGTTCAATTAACGCTTACCGATAATGCTTTGGGGGATTCAGATGAAGCAGTGGGAAGAATTGTGGATCCAGGTGGATTGGCAGAGGCGGTATCTGCCTGTGACGTGACGTTTAGTCTCTCGGAGAATAATGGTATCTATGAGATGAACATGGAAAGCAATGTCACCTATGCAGGGGGCATGAATACGGTTGCTAATATGCAAGTAACACTGCGAGCACCTACTGGGGCGATAGCCATTGATAAAACTTGTATTTTAGATACGTATGGTACTACTGACTTTCTAGTGAGTACCATAGAAAGCCCAACGGAAACACCTGCCTATGATTATATTAGTTTTAGCATTGATGGTAATACCTCTAGTGATTTAACTTTCACGGCAGGCGAGACAACCAATCTATTTACGTTTAAAGGATTAGAAGGTTGTACGTCTGGTGGTGTATTGGAATTGGTTGGACAAGAAGGAATACCGACGCCTACATTAGCAGGATCAAATGTTGCTTCCCAATTATCCACTTTAGGGGGTGGGATAGATCAGCCCATCTGTATGGATGCTACATCGGTACCAATAGTGTGCGAAAATTCAACAGCTACTCCAGCTAATACCTGTGATGTTACTTATATTCTAACGGAAACAAATGGAGTCTATCAAGTAAGCATGGCTAGTAATGTGACTTATGCAGGAACACTTAATACCGTAGCCAGTATGCAAGTTAGCTTGAGAGCACCTGCGGGTGTTGTCACAATAGATGAGACTTGTATTTTAGATACCTATGGTAGTACAGAATATGTTGTTAGTAATATCAATAGTCCATCTGAGACGCCAACTTATGACTACTTCAGTTTTACCGTAGACGGTTCTACTACCAGTGAATTAACCTTTACGGATGGCGTAACCATTCCATTATTTTCATTCAAAAATATCGGAGATTGTAGTGCCACTGGCGTACTAGAATTAATTGGAACGGGGGGAATTCCTTCACCAACTTTAGCTAGTAAAAATGTAGCTTCTCAATTATCTACTTTAGGTGGCGGCATCGATCAACCCGTATGTGTAGATGCAGCAACAGTTCCTGTTACTTGCCCTGATGGGGTTACGAATATTTGTGATGTCACGTATGCCGTTACAGAAACGAATGGGGTATATCAAGTAAGTATGGCGAGCAATGTGACTTATATAGGAGCACTAAATACGGTGGCTAGTATGCAGGTAAGTTTTAGAGCACCGACTGGGGTTGTAAGCATAGATGAAACTTGCATTTTAGATACCTACGGCAGTACCGAATATGTTGTCAGTACGGTAACTAGTCCATCGGAAACACCAGCCTATGATTACTTTAGTTTTACGGTTGATGGCTCTACTTCCAGTGAATTGACCTTTACGGATGGAGTAACCATTCCTTTATTTACATTTAAAAATATTGGAGATTGTGCTGCCAGTGGTGTATTAGAATTAATAGGACCTGGAGGGGTGGCAACGCCTAATTTAGCCAGTAAAAATGTGGCTTCTCAGTTGTCTACACTTGGAGGCGGTATCGATCAACCCATCTGTGTGGATGGGGCAACCGTACCCATAGTTTGTCCAGAAGGAATTACCAATAATTGTGATGTTACTTATATTTTGAGCGAAAGCAATGGGGTGTATGAGGTGCAAATGGAAAGCAATGTCTCTTATACCGGTGCGCAAAATACAGTTGCCAGTATGCAAGTAAGTATGCGTGCGCCAGTAGGGGTAATAGATATTGACAATACTTGTATTTTAGATACCTATGGCAATACCCTATTTATCGTTAGTGCGGATTATAGCCCAAATGAAACACCAGATTATGATTACTTCAGTTTTACAGTGGATGGTTCTACCACAAATGATCTGACCTTTACAGCTGGGGAAACCATTTCCTTATTTACTTTTAAAAATATTGGAGATTGTAGTGCTACTGGAAGTATCGAATTAATAGGAACAGGCGGTATTCCTGTCCCTAATATACCAAGTGCAAATATTGGTTCCCAATTATCTACCGTAGGTGGTGGAATCGACCAACCCGTATGTGTGGATGGTACAGCAGTGCCAGTAGTTTGTGCACCTTTAAATTGCGATATTACTTACATTTTGGAAGGACCAACGGCAGGTCTATATACGATGAAGATGCTTAGTGACCGTACCCTAAATGCACTTGAAAGAACAATCAGTACTATGCAAATTACCATACGCACGCCGACTGGTACTTTGGAATTAAATAATGACTGCATTGAGGAAAATTATGCAGGTACTATTTTTGAATTAGCGAGTGAAATTATCAATCCAGCAGAAACGCCAGGTTTCGATTATTATAGCTTTAGTCTCACTTCTTTTGGGACAAACAGTATTCCATTTGAAGCAGGAGATACGGTTACCTTATTTACTTTCAAAGGCTTACAGGATTGTACGGAAACAGGTGATATTTATTTGGTTGGAGAAAATGGTGCTTTTCCCGTACCTACTATTCCATCCTATAATTTGTCCTCTCAATTGTTTGTACTTGGAGGCGGAGGAGAAGATAGTGCGGTCTGTGTGGATGACCGTGCATCACCCGTACAATGTCAGAATCCTTGCCCAGATTATATCATAGATGTTAATTCTTCTGATCTAACAGACTGTGGTAGCAATGATGGACAAATTGTTATCAATGTCACGCCTTCTACTGGTGCGATTTATAGTATAGACAATGGAGATACTTGGCATACGAATTCTTTCTTTTCAACGCTTAACGAAGGCACTTATACCATTGTGGTGGCATCTTTGGATACGACCTGCACTACCTCTTTTGGACCAGTAGAAATATTGGGAAAAATAGCTCCAGCAATTAGTAACGTAATGGTTGCTCAACCTACTACTTGTGATGGTACGGGAAGTATAGAAATTACTTCTTCTCCAGCTAGTGGGGTCATCTATAGTGTAGATGGAGGCATTACATGGAGTACCACTAATATATTCCCAGATTTAGCAGCAGGCAATTTTGATATAGCTATTGCTAATGGTGATACCAGTTGCATTATCACAGATACTACCCAAACGCTAAGTGGTCCGTCTTCTCCCGTTATTACCGACGAAATTATTATTGAGCCAGCCGGATGCGATGGTGATAATGGTTTCATCCAAATAGTAACAGAACCCTCTACGGGACTTATTTATAGTATTGATGGTGGAGATAACTGGAGTGAAAGTAATGTGTTTTCAAATTTAGGTTCAATTACTTATTCCATCAGTGTAGCCCTTGTAGGTGAGTCTTGTGTAAGGAATGGTTCTGAGGGCGAATTTAAAAGCATGACTGATGCAACGATTACAGATGTTGATCCTTCTGACCCAACGACTTGTTCTGGATCAGATGGTCAAATAATCATAACTTCTAGTCCGTCAACAAACGTAATTTATAGTATAGATGGAGGAATAACTTGGTCCACTAATCCAACCTTTACAGATTTAGATGTCAATTTCTATTCTATAAGAATAGCTAACCCAGACACTTCTTGTGTAGTGGTCGGAACTACGTTAAGTTTGAGCAATCCAACGGACCCATTAATAACCAATGTGGAAGAGACTGATCCTTCTACTTGTGCAGGTACAGATGGACGAATAGTGATTACTAGTGACCCTGCTACGGGTCTTATTTATAGTATAGATGGTGGTTCCAAATGGAGTGCCAATAATGTTTTTACAGGGTTAGGTTCTGGTTTTTATGCGATTAGAATCGCACAACCAGATACTACTTGTGCAGTAAGTGGATCCTCCTTTAGTTTGGATAATCCACAAGATCCTGTCATTACTAATGTTAATTCTACAGACCCGACTAACTGTGATAATTCAAATGGTGCAATTACCATTACCTCCTTTCCAACCTCTGGCTTAATCTATAGTGTTGATGGTGGAGTAACTTGGAGTAATAGTACCGTGTTCTCCAATTTGGATGCAGAGAATTATACCATTGGTGTAGCTTATCCTGATACCTCTTGTATGGTTTTTGGTTCACCTATTACTTTAGAAGGTCTGTCTAGTGATTTGGTATCTGCCATTAATATAACTGATCCGACAACCGCATCCAGTAATGATGGATGTATCGAGGTAGTGCTGTCTTGTGATGGCGAATTTGAGTATAGTAATGATGGGGGAGCAAGTTGGCAATCTTCCAATCTATTCTGTGATTTGGGCAATGGAGAATATGCCGTCAGAGTAAGATGTATGGACTTAACTTGTTCTGAAGAACCTGAACCAGTTGTCTTGAGCAGTAACAATGTTAGTTGTGCAACGATTACGGTTCCAGTGCCTAATATGACCTTATGTAATCAAAGTAATTCTCCAATTACCCTTAGTATAGATAGCCCAATTGATTCCTATATGATTGAAGGAGGTTCCTATACAGATGATGAAATTGTAGGAGGAAATTCTCTACAATTTAATGCCCAACTCAATGGCTTGATTAATTTCTTTACGATCAATATTCGAACTACTACTGGTTGTGATTTGGTGGAAGAATTCGTGTTGTACCAAGCACAAAACACAGAGGCAGATTTCGTAGTAATTGAACCTTATTGTAGAGATGGAGAAGTGACCATCCGATTCACAGGAAACGCTACACCAAATGCGGCGCTTATCTGGACGTTAGATGGAGGGACTTTAATAGATAGTTCCGCCCAAACTGGAAGTGCTCCAGCGCTAAGTGAGATCACCGTACAATGGACGACGGAAGGCTCTAAATTAATAGCATTAAATGTAAATGATACTGGTTGTATAGATGACCATGTAGAGAGCATATTTGTAAGAAAATTACCTTTGGTAACAACGATGGAGGACCAGTCCATTTGTTTAGGTGCATGTACCCAATTAGAGGGAGATGGTTCTGGCGTATGGTACACTTGGTCACCAGCGGAAGGGTTGAGCGATCCAGACATCCCCAACCCTATGGCTTGTCCTACTACCACCACCACCTATACGTTGGATGTAATGGGGGCAGATGGATGTGTGGCTAGTACACAAGTAACAATAACGGTTAATGAATTTGAATCCTCCACTTCGCCTGATACCATCATTTGTATAGGCGAGTCGGCTCCTATAAGTGCAACAGGAGGAGTTAGCTACGCATGGTCACCTGCTAATAGTTTGAGCAATGCCGCTATTCCAAATCCAATTGCAACCCCTCCTGCTACAACTACTTACACCGTAACCATAACGGATGAAAGAGGATGTACTAATACAGAACAGGTAACGGTAACTGTAGAACCACTTCCCAATATTTTCATATTGGGTGATCCAGAACTTTGCGAAGGGGAAAGTACCCAATTAGAAGCTAGTGTGCATGCACAATATCTTTGGAGTCCTGCGGAAGGATTGTCTAGTACTACTATCAGAAACCCAACCGCTTCACCCACCAGTACGACCACTTATAGAGTGACAGTAACGAGTGAAGCAGGTTGTACCGCAACTAGCCAATTTTTAGTAAATGTAAATCCTTCTCCGATAGCTACAGTAGGACCTGATCCAACTATTTGTAACGGTCAGAACATCCAAATCAGTGCCACTGGAGGAGGTACGTATCTATGGTCTCCAACTAATAACCTAATAAACTCGACAACAGCTACTCCGACTGTATCGCCATCCAGCACGACTACCTACAATGTAGTAGTAACTGCTGCCAATGGCTGTACGGATCAAGCAGCTGTGACGGTTAATGTGGAATCATTGGACATCACCGCAACTGCCTTAGGGGGTTCACTTTGCCCAGGAGAGATGGCTCAACTATCCGCAGGCGGCGGCGTCTCGTATGTGTGGAGTCCCACTGATGGTTTAAATAATCCGAATATTGCCAATCCAGAAGCAAGACCAGGAGTGCCTACGGAGTACTGTGTTACTGTGACTGATGCACAAGGTTGTACTGGAACCTCCTGCGTTATGGTAGATATTGACTTTACCTGCGTACCACCCAATTGTGATATTACCGCAAGTGGAGGAGGTACTATTTGTGCAGGAGAATCTACACAACTCTCCGCTTCTGGATCATTCAACTATACATGGTCGCCTACAACAGGATTAAGTAATGCTACTATTGCTAATCCACAGGCCGCCCCTACAGAAACAACTACCTATACCGTAACAGGGATGAGCGAAAATGGCTGTATGTCTTCTGCGCAAGTAACGGTGACAGTAGGAGAAACACCCTTTATTATAACCTATCGAGAAAAGGAATTGTGTGCTGGAGATAGTATCTATTTATTGGTAAATAACCATGCAAGCTATGCGTGGAGTCCTACCAATACCATGTTGTATGCTACTTCAGAGGCACCTTTGGTATTTCCAACTACCTCAACTGTTTATACGGTTACCGTTACCAATGCAGCAGGTTGTACCAACACTGAAAATATAAATGTAACCGTAACTGATTGTGGAAGTACTCCTCCTATCACTTGTCAAGTAAATGCAGGAGCAGACATTACTATTTGTCAAGGACAATCCATGTTTTTAAATGGTAGTAATGCGGTGACTTACTCTTGGTCACCTGCCACAGGCTTGAGTAATCCGAATATTTCCAATCCTATTGCGGCACCTAGCTTCACAACGACTTATACGGTAACAGGAACAGATGCGAGCGGTTGTGTCTCCACCGATCAAGTAACCGTATTTATAGGCGGAAATGCACCCGTGGCGGTAGCTTGTGAAGACAAGACAATTTGTGAGGGAGAAAGTATCCAACTAGTAGTTAATAATCATAGTTCCTATTTATGGGCACCAAGTGCTACACTAGTTGATGCGAATACGGGTACACCAACAGCGTCCCCTCAATCCACTACTACTTATACCGTAACGGTCACCAATGAGGATGGGTGTACAGATACAGATATGGTCACCATATTTGTGGAAGATTGTACTGCGACTCCTCCAAGCACCAATTGTGCGAACGGACCAACTGCCAATGCAGGAGGTGATGTGTCTATATGCGAGGATGGTTCTATTGTCCTTTTGGCAACAGGGGGTATCAATTATGTTTGGAGTCCATCCAGTGGATTGAGTAATTCAAATATAGCCAATCCAGTAGCAAGCCCTAGTTCAGAAACCACTTATACCGTAACGGTAACGGATGCGAATGGCTGTACTGCTACGGATCAAGTGATCGTTTTTGTAGTGGATTGTACTGCGACTCCACCAAGTACCAATTGTGCAAACGGACCGATTGCCGATGCAGGACCTGATTTTGCGATGTGTCCAGGAGGCTCTTCTTCTTTATTGGCAAGAGGAGGGGTGAGTTATTTGTGGAGTCCGACTTCAGGATTGAGTAATCCAAATATTGCGAATCCAACTGTCAGTGTTAATTCCGTTACGACCTATAGAGTGACCGTAACAGATGCCAATGGCTGTTCTGATATAGATGAAGTACAAGTAATGGTTTCTTTACCAATTACTACTTCTATTTCCACTGGTAGGGCAGGCTGTTGTGGTGAAGGAGGTGGAAGCATTAATTTAAATGCAGCTGGCGGATTTGGTAACTTAACCTATACTTGGTCTGATCCTTCCTTATCAGGTTCTTCCGTTTCTAATATAGAGTCTGGAATGTATTCCGTAACTATATCGGATGCACAAGGTTGTAGCATCGTTGAATCTATTATGGTAGGAAGTAATTGTGGCACCTGCCCAAGCCTTTTTGAAAGTGAGCATATTTGCGCACTACCAGGAGCAGATATTGCAGAAGTTTGTTTGCCCATTTCATATGAGGACATAGCCGATTATGTCATTATGGTAGATGGCGTTCGAGTGGCACCAGTTCCAGGATGTGAATTTGAAAATACGGTCGCTTATTCCTTTAATTTAGTACCAGAATTATTTTTCTCTGCTTCCTTTAGAGTTAATAGATGGACGATTAACGGAGAGGTACATAGCATAGATATAATGACGGTGACGGATTTGACCAATTGGATGAATAACTTAGATCGGGAAGGTTTTTGGATACTAGATAATAATGCCCTTACGCTAATGGGTGGTGTGCCAACCAATACCTATGGAGCTATTGAGTTAATTGATTTATCGGATAATAGTGAAGTGACTTTGCAGCCTAGTATTACCAGTATGGCAGTAGGAACTTTAGTGGAAGTGGATGTGAGTGATGGAAAAGAACATCAGGTAATTGTACAAAATTCATCCTTTTGTTGTACGGATGAAGTGATTGTGAGTAATTGTATAAGCGGTCAGCCATGTCTAGATGATATGATTGCAGCAGACTTATTGACTTTACAAACCGATGAATGCGACGGAACCGCCACCTTCTGTATTGAAATTCCTTATGCAGAAATTGGGAACTATACCATTCTTCAAAATGGTGCTACTTATAACTTAAATACAAATACCTGTTCTGCTGATAATGCAGGATTTGGCACCCAATTGACAGTGGGAGTTGGATCTCACGAATTCATTTTTGAAAATGGAGACAATGGCTGTCAAGATAGACTACTGATAGAAGTTGGCTGTCCGGAATTAGTCGTCTTAGAAACGACTATTGAGGTTGGAGATACATTGGATTTCTGCCTATCCACCGTGGTGGATGGTGCGACGATTGACTCTAGCCTACAAACTTGCCTATTAGGAGGAAATGAAAATATTGAAATTAACCAGACAGCGGATAATTGCTGGGAATACATAGGACTAGGTACAGGACAAGAAGAATTCTGTGTAACGGTATGCACTACGGATGGGGTTTGTAAAGATATCATCCAAGTAGTTACCATTATTC
This sequence comes from uncultured Saprospiraceae bacterium, assembly GCA_937973995.1. Classification (GTDB taxonomy): domain Bacteria; phylum Bacteroidota; class Bacteroidia; order Chitinophagales; family Saprospiraceae; genus JAFMDF01. Next base: position 8,912 of record CALJIQ010000056.1, on the reverse strand, counting down.
CTGCGGAGATTCCTTGTGAAGATGTACTCGAACAAACAGCCTATTCTGCTTCTATCCCTGATTGTTTTGGAAATGCAGAATTCTGTGTAGCCATTCCGTTTGATTCTATTCGATCTTATGGGATGATGATGGATGGACAACCTTTTAGAGAGGCGATCTTGCCTTGTGCGGAGGGTATTTCAATTGAAGTGGGTGTCGGCACTCATATTCTGAGATTGACACATTTACAATCTGGCTGCACCGAGGAGATCAGCTTTAAAGTGGTATGTGCGTTGGCTGCTACGAATATTGCGGAAACAATTCAAAAAGGCGATACGTCTATGTATTGTCCTGATGGATTAGATCTACCTGGGTCGATTATCTCAATTGAAAATATATGCCCAGAATCAGGAGGAAATGCGATTTCATTTGAATTAGATAGCCAACAAAATTGCATCCAATATATCGGTAAGGAAATAGGCTTAGGGATGGCTTGTTTGGTCATTTGTGATAACAACGGTGTTTGCGATACGATTAATCTAACCGTATTTGTGATTGAAGACGATCCACTTTTGCCAATAGCAGTATCTGATTCCATGACTACTCAAGTGAATATACCAATTACTATGCGAGTCATGGAAAACGATCAAATCAATGGTAACCTTCGGATTTTGGAAACGACCACTTATCCTTCAAAAGGGATCGCCACCATGAATGATGATAATACCATCACCTATATACCAGAAGACGAATTTTGTGAAATGAATGCTCCTCAATTCTTTGACTATAGAATATGCAATGAAGACGGTTGTGATACAGCTCGCATTACAGTTAGGATTCCTTGTCAAGAGTTTGAAATCAAAACTGGATTTTCACCGAATGGGGACGGCGTGAATGATGCCTTCTACATACAAGGTCTGCAGCTATTCCCAGATAATGAACTGCAAGTATTCAATCGCTGGGGCAATCAAGTATTCAATGCGAGAGGCTACAAAAATAATTGGGAAGGTACGTTTGAAGAGCAAACGCTTCCAGGTGGTACGTATTTCTACGTATTAAAATTAGGTACAGAAGCTGAGCCTTTAACCGGCTATGTTCAGATTCAGCGGTAATATGGTTATTAGTTGCTGGATACTGGATACTGGATACTATTGTTGCTATTGTACTATACAACCAGCATCCAGTAACAATAGCATCTAGAAACAAAAAAATTAAAAATAGTTAGAAGAAGGATTTTTTAAATCCACTATGTTTTCTACCAAGAGAAATTTGAAGGCGGTTTATCAAACTTGCTCGGCCGATTGCGTATCGGTCGGGCGTTTTTTTTGTCCTTTTATAAGAGAGTGAGTAGAATGGATTATTTTTACATCGCTATCCGATGTCGCCAACCTTTTTGATACCCCAAAAGGTTTGAAAATGGTACAAACGGGCTTTAGACTCGGTATGCTAAATTCGTGTTAATGAAAAATCGGTTCTTTAAAAATTTTGTAAAAAGTATTTCTACCAACTCGTCGGATGGCTGCCGCCGTCCGATGAGTAGAAAGCTCCCATCCGACGGCGATAGCCATCGGACGGGCGCATTGAAAATATTCAAAGAACCAACTATAATCAATAAAAATATCCAATGAGAGTATTCCTATTGGGCGTTACCATTCTGCTCTTACTAAGTTTGAAGAGTTGCTTTACGATAGAAAACCAATACACTGGATTGGCCCCAGGACCTTGGCGAGCAACTTTGGACTTAAGCGAATTGTCAGGTGCTCCTAAAGTGGCAGAATTAGAAGAAGAACAATATGACTTTAATGATACGAAACCCAATCACCTGCCATTCAACTTTGAGGTAAAATACACCAATGAGCAAGATTTTTACATCGAACTCATCAACGGAGAAGAACGCATCAAAGTGACTGATATTCAAATTGGTAGGGATCGTCGTACCAATAGAGATACCTTTTTCATTGATTTTCCTGTGTACGATTCCTACTTAAAAGGTATTTATATGGGAAGGGTGATGGAAGGGAATTGGGTGGTAAAAAATCGGACCAATTATAGTTTGCCCTTTGTGGCAAAATTTGGGAGAAGCCATCGTTTTACCCAACTGAAAGAACCCTCAATGATAGATGTATCAGGCACATGGGAAGTGTTATTTGAGGATGCAGATGGTCCATATCCGGGCATAGGAGAATTTGTTCAAGAAGGAAATGAAGTGCGAGGTACTTTTTTAACTGAGACGGGAGACTACCGGTTTTTAGAAGGGACCATTCAAAAAAATAAATTATATCTCTCTGTTTTTGATGGTGCCCACGCCTTTCTATTTGAAGCGAAGGTATTGGAAGATAATAGCCTAATAGGGCTCTTTAAATCAGGGAGACACTACCAAGCCACTTGGTCTGCTAAGAAAAATGAGCAGGCTACTCTAACCGCGCCTACGGATTTGACCTACATGAAAGAAGCGGATGCCCCATTTGATTTTTCTTTTGAAAATGCGGATGGCCAACTGGTTTCCCTTACTGATGAGGCGTATCAAGGCAAGGTGAAATTGGTTCAGATATTTGGTACTTGGTGTCCTAATTGCAGAGACGAAACAAAATTCTTAGTAGATTATTTTCAAAAACATCCCAATGAACAAGTAGCGATAGTCGGATTAGCTTTTGAGAAACACAAAAATCCAACAAAGGCAAAAGAAAAGCTGCATACTTACAAGCAACGAATGGGGATTCCTTATGAATTATTATTAGCAGGTAGTTCCGATAAAGCAGACGCCTCCCAAGTTTTATCTATGCTCAACAAGGTGATTTCTTATCCCACTTTGTTGTATTTAAATAGAAATAATGAAGTGGTGAAAATTCATACTGGGTTTTCTGGTCCTGCCACTAGTAAATACGAAGATTTCGTCACTGATTTTGAGGAGACTATTGATCAATTGGTGAAGGAGGATTCAGCAATAATTAAGGGTCTTTGATAAATGTCGTAGGTTTCAAAATAAGGTCTTCAGGAGACGACTATGATCGTGTTTTCAAGTCTGGAGACTTGAAACATCGAAAAAAGACGATATTTCAAGTCTCCAGACTTGAAATGCTTATTCTAATCGTCTCCTGATGATGCTATTGAGTAATTCCACAGAACAAGATAAACTCCTGATATTTAAGCATTAATTAGCTATTTTGAATCTTTTAAGTATAAACTTAGTTTAATAATTATCATTTTTGGTGAAATATCCACCCCAAAAGGACTACAAACTCACTTATCTTTGCGATTCTTGTAAAATTGCAAGGTTATTTTGAGGAATCATGGAGCACTTGACAATATGAATACAATTTGCTCTCCTATTATTATCCTACAATTTAATTCCTCCACTTTTATAGGCATTATTAGAATATCCAGTTTATGAGTAAAGAAAAATTAATTATTGCTCACAGTTCAGAAAATGAAGAGGTTGCTAGGGAGATAGCTCACCAATTACAATATACAGGCTTTGATTTTCAATTGGTCAGTTGTGCAGCCCAAGGACATAGCATTAAAGAAGAGCTTAGTGGTTCTACCGATAATATCATTTTGCTATTGAGTGATAATTTTCTGAAATCCATAAAATGTATGGATGGAGGGTTGACCTATTTGCAAAAATTAATAAATGCAGGAAAGACATTACCTGTAGTGATTGATGGTAAATATAAAAGCCAAGATGGTAATGGGGTTGTTGCAGTACCCACCAAATTTGAACGAGTCAGTAGTGTCATAAAATATATGAACTTTTGGCAGGATGAATATCTGGAAATGCGTAAACAAAAACGCTCCATTCCTGCTGAAAAAGAAGAAGCTTTTTCTGAACAATTAAAATCCGTTCGGACCATCTCTTCGGAAGTAGGGGAGTTCCTTCGATTTTTAAGAGATAGTTATACTTGTGATTATGACACGTTTAGTAATAATCATTTTCAAGTCTTCTTTCAAAAGTTTAGCGATCAAAACGCCTATAATAGTTTTGTAGATTCGGTCTCCAAAAATCCGGTAGCTACTAGTCTTGGGACAGGCATGGCAATGGGCGCAGTGGCTGCGGTGGCAGCTAACGTACCGACTACTCCAAAGACAGCATCCAAAGAAGACGTTTCATCAATCGTTGATGAATTATTAGAAGAAGAGGAAGTGGTACCTGCTACTGCAAAGGAATTATCGGAAGAAGCTTTACCATTAAAAGAAGAAACAGAACTTAAAACTACAATAGAGGAGGCTGGCGAAATAGTCAAGGAAAAGGACGATCAAGTGTCGAACAATACGCCGACAATTGAAGCAGTACCCATTACAGAACAGTTAAATGGTTCTCCTCCTAATGAAGAAGCATACATAGATGAAACGGAATTATTGGCGCAAGAATTAGCGAATAATTTACCAGATACAGGGGTAGAAGTTCCGCCCATTGCAGAACCAGAAGAAGAGTTAGTGGACGTAGAAACAGCATTGGAAGATTTGTCTAAACAACAAATTCAAGACCTTTCTAATCAGCAAATAGCCCAAGAAGAGGCGATTATGCAAGATGGATTGGAGATGTTAGGGGTAGCGAAAGCTACTGCTACTCAAGTAAGTACGCCTAACAATATTGCTGCGGAACAAAAAGTAACTGCGCCAACGGACAACTTGATTAGTGAATCAGATTTGCTAAGGCAATCGCATGAATTAGTGCAACAAGGAAGTATAAATGAAGGATTAAGGCTTTTAAAAACAAACCTTGAATCAAGACCTGATATGATAGCGGCTCGGTATCAATTTGCGGTCTTCTTAGCTCAGTTTAAAAATAATTATAAGGCTGCCTCTGCGCAGCTAAGAAATATTTTGGTCATCGAGCCTACTAATTTACCGGCCAATTTCTTTTTAGGGGAATTAGCGGAAGCTCAAAGAGATTTCCTAGCAGCAAAAACTTATTACGAAACAGTTGAAAAAATTAATCCTGATTTTCCTAATCTTCACTATCGTTTAGGATTACTATTAGGACGCCGATACAAAGATCAAGCAAATTTAGCGGCTACCCATCTACATGAAGCGTATGCCCAAAATCCAAGAAATTTAGATGCGCTCTATAATTGGGGTTTGGTAAAAAATGAATCCTTAGATCAACCAAAGGCTGCACTCAGTGCCTTTTTGAAAGTCGCAGCAGAAGACCCTAAGCATCCTTTCGTCAATTATGATTTGGCTTTGGCTTATTACAAAATGAATGATCGAGTTCAAGCCTATAATTATTATGAGAAAGCGGGGCGTATCAATCCTGAATTAAAGACGCCAGAAAATGATTTAGCTTTTGCCATTCCAGAGAAAGAACCAGTGGTCGTGCCAGAAGTGAAAGAAGAACAAGTGATCGTAGAAAATGCAACTATCATAAAAGAAGAACCCGTCTCACAAGAAAACCCGGATTATACCCTAGATTTATCTAGTCAAGAAGAAATCCAATTAGAAGATTTAATCAAAGCAGAAGAATCCTCCGTTGAGACAGAGGAAGTGGATGAGGAAAAGTTAGAGGCAGAATTTGATGCGACCATTGGCTCCTTAGGGGCAGTGGGTTTGGGTATTGCAGCAGGGGCGGCTATAGAGACAAAGGAAGAAGCGGTATCTGAACAAAAAGAGCCTGTTCAAAAAAGGACTATTAAAATAGAAAAAACGCCCACTAATATCGTATTGATAACAGGCGCAACGTCTGGTATAGGAAAAGCTACTGCTGCGATATTTGCAGAAAAAGGCTACGACCTCATTTTGACGGGTAGGCGTTTTTCTCGCTTATTAAAATTGAAGGAAGAGTTTGAAACGAAGTATTCATCCAGTATCCAGTTATTACCGTTTGATGTGCGCAGTGCTACGGCTGTTCAATCGGCTATCAATGAATTACCAGAAGTATGGAAAAATATCTCTGTCTTAATCAATAATGCGGGTCTTGCCCTGGGTTTTGATCCTATCCATGAAGGCAATCTGGAGGATTGGGAAACCATGATCGATACCAACGTGAAAGGACTATTATATATGACCAGAGTGATTGCTCCTTTTATGGTGAAGCAAAAGAAAGGGCATATCATCAATGTGTCCTCCATTGCTGGTAAGGAGGTATATCCCAATGGGAATGTTTACTGTGCTTCCAAACATGCCGTAGAAGCCTTAACGAAGGCCATGCGAATAGACCTCCATCAACACAATATCCGAGTCAGTCAAATTGCGCCTGGTCATGTGGAGGAAACGGAGTTTGCAAAAGTGCGCTTTCATGGCGATACAGATAGGGCCAAAATATATGAAGACTTTATCCCTGTCAATTCAAGAGATGTAGCCGAGACGATTCACTTCATCGCTACTCGTCCTCCTCATGTTAATATTCAAGATATTTTAATCATGGGAACTCAGCAGGCTAGTGCTACTATTACGGATCGTAGTGGGAGATGATGCGAGTGAACGGGTTGCGAGTAGCGGAATTCCAAATTTCAAGCACCAAATTCCAACTATCAATCAGGGCAAACGATCAACTCATCAGCTCACTTTGGAGTGAGCAGATGAGACATTATCGGTTCATCTGATGACTCCAAAGTGAGCTGATGAGTTGATTTGATGCTTCCAGATTGTATTATACTAATTTGAGTATTAAGATTTTAATAAATGTACATTTTGCCTTGTGCCTCGTTGGCTTACGCCAATTCGGCACAAATAGGGATTTTGAGGCTGTCTCATAGGCTAAGATTTCAAAAGTTTCCAAAACTTTTGAAATTTATTTCTCGCAAATATTCAACGACTTAAATAATTAAATATATTGAAAATGTTTGCAGGAATGGACTTATGAGACAGCCTCTAAAGAACCCTATTACGAGACGGCGAATAGCCGTCGAGTAAAACAGACATTTACTTATTTCATGCCACTGATTTTTAGAATTTTCTCTTCTATTTCCCCCAACTCCTTATACTAACAACATCCGCATTCGGAAAATCATCAGGAATTGCCTGCGTTACTTTTCCTGTCGCCACCCATTCTGCGCCTCGTTGCAAGGTAGTGATAAAGCCTACACATTCCATCGAATAATCCATATGTCCCAAAGCAGTGTGAAAGACTCGCCCATCTCCATATTCCAAAGCCATCAACATGGGTTCATGTCTGCCCGTACCGGGCATTTTCTCATTCCATGGGGGCGAGTTTTTGGTTACGTCGGAGTAAGCAGTAGCTAAGACGGTCATATTTTCTCCAGGTCCTCTTAATCGATCATACAATTCATCTTTAGTATGTAACCAAGCAGTAGGCAGCCCTTTCATAATGGGATGATTCGGTGCTCTTGTCTCTAAAACAAATTCGTATTGAGGACCGTGGGAACCACAATCTCCCTCCGAAGGATCGACTTTGAGTTGATTGTCCTCATTATAATAAACATAAGGTCCGCTCTGTGTATTTCGTCCACCCCATCCTCCTAATCCGATCATTTCATTCCATGCGTTCCAATCGCCCCAAGAATTATTAGCGGCGTGAATAACGACCAATCCTCCACCATTCGCCATATAGTCTTCAAAGTTCTTTTTAGTAGTATCAGACCACTTGGATGCTTTCCAACCCATATTAGAAATCACCAAATCATAATCAGAGAAGCTGGGATTGAAATTAGGATCTACTACTGGCTCCTCCACTATGGTGGACGTAACACCAGCAAGCGGATACATTTCTATCAAAGTCGATATTTTTTCTAAGCCAATGCTCTTATCATAGTGCGGACCTATCCACACATTGGCCGTTCGCTCAATGTCCACTTTAAATAACCCTGTTTCTTCCAAATAATCCTTCATCATCATAGTGGTCTTAGGCCAAATACCATGATTATTTTCTCCATCAATGATTAGGGCTTTCAAGGGTTGATTGGTTTTAGCATCTTCCATTTTTGACGCAACCGTCTTGTCTGTACTTGGACCACAAGACATTTGTAATCCAACAACCAGAACGGCACAAAAAGAAAGGAATCGAAAACAAATAATTTTAAGGTTTTTCATTTTGTTAAGTTTTTAGTCCTTTGACAAATCCCCTTTAGAATCCCTTGTTTTCTGGAATGGACTCGATATCCATTTCAGGAAAAAAATTACGGAATTTGTATGATTTTAAAAATGCAAGATCAAGTTGGTCTTCTTCGTGCTGCGTAAGATAAAAGGTTTATTATTGTTGACAACATTATCTTTGTCCAAATTTAATCGTCCAATATGAATTTTTGTAGCAATTGTGGAAATACCGTTACTTTCAAAGCTGTAGAGGGCGATAATCTACCTCGATTTGTATGCGGCAATTGTGATACGATTCATTATCAAAACCCTAAAATCGTCACAGGTGCCTTGCCTATTTGGGAAGATAAAGTATTGTTATGCAAGCGGGGCATTTCGCCCAGAACAGGATTTTGGAATGTGCCAGGGGGGTATTTAGAAAATGGAGAAACAGTAGAGGAAGGAGCGATACGAGAAGTTTTTGAAGAAACGATGTCTAGGGTAAGTATTATTGGACTTCATACCTTGTATAGCATCCCAAAACTCAACCAAGTGTATATGCACTTTTTAGCGGATTTACAGCAACTCGATTTTCAACCGACCGAAGAAAGTTTAGAAGTGGAATTATTTGAGGAATCGACTATTCCTTGGAAGGAAATGGCCTTTACTTCATCTACTTTTACCTTAAAAAAATTCTTTGAAGATCGGAAAAATGGCGTGCGTCAGCTGCATAGGGGACGGTTTTTGTTTTAAGAAAATTGGTATATCTAAACACTTGCCAACCAATTAACTGAAAAATCAAGATTGCAGCTTTTTGAATGGGTGGTCAGCCTGTTAGGTAACTTTGGGACACAAGTAATCGGATATATCTTCCAGTTAGCGACTTTAACACCCTATTTAGGGTATAAAATTCATCCATTTATTGTAAAATATTAAAATCTCACATACTTTTGTGCAGACAA
>CALJIQ010000055.1 GCA_937973995.1 uncultured Saprospiraceae bacterium | reverse complement strand
GCGCCTGTATCATCGCTCGGATTATTACTATCGGAAGTATCTCTCACAGTGCTGCCATCAGGTAAAGTACCTTCTGCGATGGCGGAGTTTAGTACTTCCCCTGCATCTATATTTGCTTGGCTTAGTAAAGCATAGCCTGTGCAAGTAGTGGTGCTACCGACATCTAGTTTGGTGCTATCGCAAGCGATCCCCGTTGCATTACTATCTGTAAGGGTTATTGGATCAAGGGTAACATTCCCTGTATTTTCAATTGTGAAAGTATAATAGATGGTGTCGCCGATTGTAGCAATGCCATCTGTTCCTGTACTTAGGTTACTACTTTTTAAAACTTCCAATTTAGGGCTAGGCGGAATTAAAGTACTCGTAGTATCATTAGTTGCGCCTGTATCATCACTAGGATTATTACTATCGGAAGTATCCCGAACGATGCTGCCATCAGGTAAAGTACCTTCTGCGATGGCGGAGTTTAAAACTTCTCCTGCATCTATATTCGCTTGGGTCAATAAAGCATACCCTGTACAAGCGGTGCTGCTTCCAGCATTTAATTTGGTGCTATCACAAGTAATCCCTGTCGCATGGCTATCCAGTAAGACAACAGGATTTAAATCTACATTACCCAAGTTGTCCACTGTAAAGCTATAATAGATGGTATCCCCAACCGTGGCTATTCCATCCGATCCCGTACTTAAGTTACTGCTTTTCAATACGGCTAATTCTGGAACAGCAGGTAATAAAGTACCCGTTGGGTCGCTACCCGATTCTTCGGATGGGCTACCCGTTTCATTCGGATCAGCCGCATTAGAACTATCAGAATTATCCGTCACACCATCTCCATTCGGATCATCAGCGGTGGCTTCGGCTTGATTATCTAATTGACCCGCATTTATATCGGCTTGGGTTAATATATAAAAGGCAGTCCACGTAGCAGTTTCTCCTACCAACAAAGTATCGCTAGTGGAACCCATGGTATTAGAATCAAACACAGGGGTTGGTAAAGTTCCTGTACCTGTAAAGGTGGTGTTAGACTCGGTAACAGCTACATTGGATAAAGTAACATTCCCCGTATTGGTCAAGGTGTAAGTATAATAAACGGTATCTCCTGCATTGGCAATTCCATCGGGTCCAGTACTGACTGTACTTCCTTTGCTGATGCCTATACTGGCGTCTTGGATTAAAGTAGTTTCCACTGTATCCACTCCGCCTACATTTTGATCTGTGGTAACCGCTGCATTATTTACAATAATTCCAGCATCCATATCCGCTTGCGTTACCACATAAGTACCTTCTAAAGTACAAGTACCCGATGGTACAATCGGACCTACACAAGTGGTACTACTTGGAGTTAAAAGATTATCGGTAATGGTAACATTGGTTAAATTGGAGGTTCCTGTATTGGTAGCAGTGATGGTATATGTCAGCGTATCTCCCACACTAATGCTGCCATCCATATCCTCATCTGTTAGTACGGGTACTGCTTTTAATAAATCTATTGCAGGAGTGGGAATAGAAGCGGTAGAAGAATCTGTTGTGGTACCAGGCACGGTTTGCAACATGGTGGTGGTTGCAATGTTCACTATATCCGTTCCTACATCACTAGTCTGTACAATATAGTAACCTGCTAATTCACATTGGAAAAGCCCTGTTCCTCCAAAGGTATCCAGTACCCCACAGAAAATAGAATCAGGAGTTAACATAGGATCGGCAATAGCCACATCATCCAATATCGTATTTCCAGTATTACTTACGGTAATCGTATAGAATAAAGTGTCCCCTACGGTAATATCTCCGCTACCGTCTGCATCTCCTAAAGTGGGAGAAGACTTGGACATATTAATATCAGGGTAAGGCACTTTCAAGGATACGGTATCTCTAGTACTGGTGGTTTGCTCAGAACTAGCTTCCGCAATATTCTCAATAGTGGTTCCTATATCGGATGCTTGTATAATGTAATACCCTTCTAAAGTACACGATTGCGTGGGCGCTAGTGTGCCGCAATAAATACTATCAGGTGTTAATATGGGATCCGTAATCGAGACATCGGTTAGATTGGCCGTCCCCGTATTGGTTGCCGTGATAATATATTTTAAAGTGTCTCCTTGACTTATAATATTATCATTGTTGGTATCAACATAATAAGGGAAGAATTTTTTCAAACTTAATCCCGGATCACCTAGCATAATATCCGTGCTATCCGCGATAGGAGTAGGAAGTTGTTCTGCACTAGCCGTAGCCGTATTGGAAAGGGTATCTCCTATATCACCTGCTTGTACTTCATATTTTCCAATTAACACACAAGTGCCAAGAGGTGGTACGGAATCGCAAGTAATTGTGGAAGGCGTTAGCATAGGATCAGACACCACAATATCAGTGAGCGTGGCTGCCCCTGTATTGGTTACCGTAATTACATACTCCACACTATCCCCTACACTAATATCAGCCGATCCATCTAAGTCATTTGCCAAAGTGGGATTCGCCTTTGAAATCTCCATGGCTGGCGTATTAATCAACACCGTTTCTTCATCGGTAGCAGGAACCGTGATTTCGTCGCTCAGGGCAGAGGCCGTATTTTCAACAAAACCCGAATCCACATCTGTTTGAAGAACGGTATAAATACCCACTAATACACATGAATCACCCGGTGGCACAATTGCACAGGAAGTGGAAGAAGGGGCAATTTTATTATCACTTACTAGGACATTATTTAAGGTATCATCTCCTGTATTATAAGCCGTGATGGTATAAGTTAAAACATCCCCGACACTGACTTCTCCATTGCTGTCATTATCCGTTAGGCTTGGAGCAGGCTTATTCACTTCCATACAAAGTACCTTCATACAATGGGTAGTGGTAGTTGCATTTCCACATTCATCTGTTGCAATGAAATCCACACAGGTAATACCGCTAGTTAAAATAATAGGACTAGCTGGGAAAGTACTCCAAGTGACGGCACCTCCGCAACTATTATCAATAGCAGCGCCACCAGCATAACTAGCTACCCAAGCATCAAATAAAGTTTGTATGTCGTCTGAGCAAGTAACGGCTAAATCTGCTGTTCCCGAAACCACAGGTCCAGTAGTATCCACTACGGTTAAGTTAGCAACAAACGGGGCACTCGTATTTCCACATTCATCTGCTGCCTCCCAAGTGATGGTTCTTACATAATCATTCGCACAAGCGCCTGCGGTTGTTACATCACTGACCTGCGTAATAGTTACAGTGCCGCTACAATTATCTGTAGCAGTAGGGGCACTCGGAAGCACTACCGTAGAAGCACATATAAAAGTAGCATCTAAACTACCAGCCGTTGTACTCCAAGTAGGCGCCACATTATCATTGACCGTTAGGACCGCCGTAAATGCGGAACTGGTATTGCCACATGCATCTGCTGCTTCCCAAGTGATGGTTCTAGTAAATTGATTGGCACAAGCCCCTGCGGTAGTTACATCGCTCACTTGTGTAACGGTAACCGTTCCTGCACAATTATCGGTAGCAGTAGGCGGACTAGGTACGACTACATCTGTTGCACAAACAAAAGCTGCATCCAAGCTACCTGCGGTAGTACTCCAAGTAGGCGCCACATTATCATTAACCGTTAAGACAGCCGCAAATGTAGAACTGGTATTCCCACATTCATCTGCTGCTTCCCAAGTGATGGTTCTAGTGAATTGATTGGCACAAGCGCCTGCGGTTGTTACATCGCTCACTTGCGTAACGGTAACCGTTCCTGCACAATTATCGGTTGCTGTTGGTGGACTCGGTACGACTACATCTGCTGCACATATAAAAGATGCATCTAAGCTACCTGCGGTGGTACTCCAAGTAGGCGCTACATTATCATTAACCGTAAGGGTAGCTGAAAAAGTAGTACTGGTATTACCACACTCATCCTCTGCCTCCCAAGTAATGGTACGAGTAAATTGATTGGCACAAGCCCCTGCGGTAGTTACATCGCTCACTTGTGTAACGGTAACCGTTCCTGCACAATTATCGGTAGCAATAGGCGGACTAGGTACGACGACATCTGCCGCACATACAAAAGTTGCATCCAAGCTACCTGCCGTTGTACTCCAAGTAGGCGCTACATTATCATTGACGGTTAGCGTAGCTGAAAAAGTAGTACTGGTATTCCCACATTCATCTTCTGCCTCCCAAGTGATGGTTCTAGTAAAAGCATTGGCACAAGCGCCTGCGGTTGTTACATCGCTCACTTGCGTTACCGTTACGGTTCCAGCACAATTATCGGTTGCCGTTGGCGGACTAGGTACGACTACATCCGCTGCACAAACAAAGGAAGCATCTAGACTACCAGCAGTGGTACTCCAAGTAGGCGCCACATTATCATTAACCGTTAAGACAGCCGCAAATGTAGAACTGGTATTCCCACATTCATCTGCTGCTTCCCAAGTGATGGTTCTAGTGAAAGCATTGGCACAAGCCCCTGCCGTAGTTACATCGCTCACTTGTGTTACGGTTACTGTTCCAGCACAATTATCGGTTGCCGTTGGTGGACTTGGTACTATTACATCTGCTGCACAAACAAAAGAAGCATCTAAGTTACCAGCAGTTGTACTCCAAATAGCCGCTACATTATCATTAACAGTAATTGTTGCCGTAAAAGCAGCACTGGTATTCCCACACTCATCTTCTGCTTCCCAAGTGATGGTTCTAGTAAAAGCATTGGCACAAGCGCCTGCGGTGGTTACATCGCTCACTTGCGTTACTGTTACGGTTCCTCCACAATTATCAGTAGCGGTTGGTGGACTCGGTAAGACTACATCCGCTGCACAAACAAAGGAAGCATGTAAGCTACCAGCGGTGGTACTCCAAGTAGGCGCTACATTATCATTGACCGTTAGGACCGCGGTAAATGTGGAACTGGTATTGCCACATGCATCTGCTGCTTCCCAAGTGATGGTTCTAGTAAAAGCATTGGCACAAGCGCCTGCGGTGGTTACATCGCTCACTTGGGTTACTGTTACGGTTCCTCCACAATTATCAGTAGCCGTTGGCGGACTAGGGACAATAACATCTGTTGCACAAACAAAAGCTGCATCTAAACTTCCAGCAATAGTTGTCCATGTAGGGGCAACGGTATCTTGAACCGTAAAGACTTGGTCACAAGTAATTGCATTACCACATACATCGGTAATGGTGAAAGTTCTAGTAACCGTTCCCGTGCAAGAAGTTAAACCTGATACATCGGTATAACTATAACTAGCTATGGTACATCCATCTGTAACCGCTCCTGACTCGGCTGTAAATTGAGCCGCAGAAATGGTAGTAGCGGTCGCACTATAAGCTAAGCTAGAGGCCTGTGTCAGCACGCTTTCATCACAACCATACACGGTTGCATTGGTTGGACAAGTGCTGATGACTGGGTCTGTTGAATCCGTAATTGTTATGATTTGATCGCAGGTAGATACATTATTACAATCGTCGGTTACGGTAAAAGTTCTAGTAACTGTATAAGTACAACCATCATCTGCCACTGCATCTTGATAAGTCATAGTAAAGGAACCACATAGATCAGAGGCAGTACCTCCCTCATTGGCAAATTGAGTACTATCAATGGCGACAGCAGTAGTTGAAAAGGCAAATCCTACCGAGCCACCATTTTGAATATCACTGGTGCCACATCCCTCAACCGTCACATCAGTTGGACAAGTAATAGTTGGACCTGTATTATCTGGGATAGCTGTTAATTGATGGTTACACGATTGTTGAGTGATGGCAGCAGCACTACCACCTGCTTCAGCTACAAAGAAATTGACAGAATTATCTATATCAAAAGTATAGGATCGGGTTATGGTATTTCCACCGCAAAAATCTAACGCACCAGAGTCTGAATAATCAATGTTTACTAAACAATAGTCCGCTGGAGATGGGGCAGTGAGCGTCTGATCGCCCAAACCTGTTGTAGGATCTACCAATCCCACTTGTGCATCGGGTATGGTCATCGTACCTCCGACATCACCACTGGTAAAAGTGCCCCCATCGCTTGGACAAGGAACATAATCTGGATAAGTGCCTGCATCATCACAAGTTACACTTTGATTCGGCGGACAAGTGAAAGTAGGTTCAAAACAATTATAAACACAGAAAGAAAAATCAGCAGTATTAAAGGTTCCTTGTTTGTGTAGTATAAATTCCACAGAATCTCCTGACATCACTACCCCTCTATACACCATCCCTACATTACCTCCAAAAGTGGCTAATTCTACACAAGAGTTAGGATCGGCATCGCAATTTGCGGTACTAACGGCTCGTTTCCCATTTCCGCCAATGGTTATCTCATAGCACAAAGTGGGTTCGCAACAAAGGCCGAACGAACTTATATCTGGAAAGATCGCTCGGAAAGTAAAAACTGATTCGTTGGTTTTTATATTGGTGGCATCACAACAAGTTAGATTTTCCCCATTCGCTATATTGATTCCAGATAATTCAGGAACACAAGTTAGACTTTCAAATTCTGCTCGCACAAAGTTATTCGGGTCGTCAACTGTGACAGTAACCTGGGCGAGTATATCAGAAGGAATCATACAAAGTACTAAACTATTTAATAGGACTAAATAGCATAGCTGTAAGCAGTAGAAGTGCTGTTTCATGTGTTGGTTATTAATGAAGTTGGGAGGGTTGGGAGGAGAATGAATTAAAAAATTCCTTTTCTGAAATGGACATCGAGTCCATCTCAGGAAACAAGGGTTCATTCTATTCGATAAAGGGGAACTAAAAGATTAAAGTATTAGAGGTGCAGGACTTGGAAAACTACTTAATGCAAAGTAATCAACGTTACACTACCGCTAGAGATTAGTTACTCCAACTTATACAATAGGAGATAATGGAGGTGTAGTTATACTGCGAACGGGGTAAAATTATGAAAGTGAACTAATTGTTTATTTGTGTAACTGTTTATTCGTTTACAGGCTATACTTAGATAAACAGTTCAACAAATAAACAATTAAACAGTATTCTAAAATCACTTTTTTATCCCGTTCCAAGTATAATTAGGAATGGTACTTCAGGAAAGAGAACTATAACAAGAGTAGTAAGTAGGCAAACAAATATATCCGACACTTTCCTGACGGACTCTTTTTCCGATATACTGCGTTAAAAAATATTTCCGTAGCTCGGCTATGCAAATATTTTTTGCCTTGTCTATCGAAAAAATAGTCTCGTCAAAAGTGACGTTTATATCTGTCTACCTACTTAATTCAAATATATTGCCATCTTCCAAATTTATGTGCTGAAATTTGTGGATTTTGTGACGGCTTAAGTTGCTGAAAAGATACAGTTGGTTCTTAGGCAGATTACATGATTTTTTTCTCTGAAATAGACATCGAGCCAATCTGATTTGCAGATCGTGCAGGTTCACGAATGTTGTCAAAGCACCATACCTTTTTACCGCACAATCGTAAAATACCCACTCAACTGCTCCAAAGGGTCATCCGTCAAAGCAAGCACATAGAAATAAGTGCCAGGCGGTAAGGGCGAGAATTTATGCGTGCCTTCCCAATTATTTTTATAGGGGGACGCACGGAATACTTCATCGCCCCATCGATTGAAAATGCTCAATTCATGGTCGGGGTATTCAGAAAGGCAGGGGACTGTGAACACGTCATTGATGCCATCGCCATTAGGCGTGATGATATTGGGAACAAAACAAGACTGATCGCTATTGATACCTTTTACTTGGAATTTAATTTGGGTAGTATCACATAATTCGGGGCAGTCGGCATGACAAAGTTGATAGATAAATACATCTTCTCCAAAGAAATTTTGTCGGGGGGTATAGTTAATAAATCCCTCTCCTACATCCGTAATACTTCCTTCTCCTTCTTCTAGAATAGTAAAGGTCCATGCCATCTCTGCAGGAATTTCATCATTGGCAAGTAGGTCAATTTCGGAAATGGATTCATTAAAAAATAAGGCAACCTCATCAGTATTGGCTGCTAGGCCATCGGCTCTAAGTATCTCTATATCAATCGTATCAGAAGAATAGTCGATACAGGAATGTTGAGATAGGGACCAGATGAATTGCAACTGATTTTCTTGAATAGAAGAGATCAACACCCTGCCATCTGATAAGGGTTCCAGTGCTACTTGATTGGCTGTTTGCCATTGTCCGACCATGTTTTCTGGTAAGATCGCTTCTAATAAAATGGAATTAGGATCGCAGAATACCACATCCATTTGGGGCTGCGTGGGGCTAGGAGTGGATTCAAATTCGTCTCTTTTGATCGTAGCAATATCGTTAGGGAAGGCATCAATAATAATGTTTAATGTGTCTTGACTAAAGTTGGAACATAGGTCTGTTGATAGACTCCAAATGAGTTGATAGTCCTCTCCTGCTATGAGGTTGGTGATTGTGGCAGTCGCTTGTTGGGCATTGTCAATGGCAAGGTTCTCCATCGTGAGCCATTCTCCTTTTGATTGCGTTCCTTGCTGTGCATTTAGTTGGAGGGTGCTTGCCTCACATAGTCGAATATCCATGCCTGCATTAGCTGATTCCTCAGGTGGAGATTGTTTAAAAATCTCTAAAGTATCCCTATCGTAGTTGAGGCAATTTTCAAAAGATAAAGTCCAGATCAATTGGTTGCTGCCTTCTTGTAAATTGGAAACAATGGTTTGGGCATCGCTACTATTTTCAAAGGTCAAGGACTCATTCGTTTTCCATACCCCTTTAGATAGGGTAGGCGTGTTGGCGTTTAATTGCACCGATTCCTCCATGCAAATTTCTTGGTCTATGCCTGCCAAAGCTACTTCGTTTGGTGGGGTGGTTTTTTGGATGGTCAGGGTGTCACTACTAAAGTTGCGACACTGTTCGGTGGATAAGGACCAGACGATTTGGTTGCTGCCTGGTTGTAAATTATTTATATTGGTAAATGGGCTATTGGCGTTTTCAAAATTATTTCCATTTAAGCTAGTCCATCGCCCGAAACTTTGAATGGGTGGAGAGGCTGCTAGGTCGATATTATTTTCTAAACAGATGCTTTGGTCACTCCCTGCTTGTGCGATTTCATTCGGAGGCAGGATTCGTTGAACATTTAAAGTGTCTGTACTAAAGGCGGGACATTCATTGGTGGAAAGTGTCCATACTAGTTGAGTTGTTCCTTCTTGTAAATTACTAATAATTGGATTGGCAGGATTGCTTTGGTCAATGATGGAACCGTTTAAGGTTTGCCAATTACCCGTAATGCCTATTGGTAAATTTTGAGTATTTAAGCTGATGCTTTTCTCCAAGCATACGGTCTGATCGGTTCCTGCAAAAGCAGTGAAAGCGGGAAGGGCGGTATTCTCAATCTGCACCGTATCGCTTTCTGTAATAGCGCATTGGGGATGTTGGATGGTCCAAATAAACGTATTCGTTCCAATCGCTAGTGGCACCGTTGGCGTTGGCGAATTGCTAATAAAAGTTCCTGATAGCGTTTGCCAAGTTCCTGTTCCTTCTGTGGGAGGAGTGGCATTTAAGACAGCGGTATTTTCATTACAAAGAACTTGATTCGTTCCTGCTATTGCGGCTGCTATTGTTGGTTCTATTACTTCAATAGGGACGATGGTAGAAGGCGATGAAAAGCAATTGTTGTCAAAGGCAATCGCATAATATCCGATTGCTTCTTGGGCTTGTAAGTTGTCAGAAATTTGGATAAAGGGTTCATTGGTTCGAGCGATAAATAGATTATTTTCGTTGAACCAATCGTATTGGAAATTGGGGCTTGGGTTTTGAATATCTAAGCGTACAGATGCCCCGACACAGCTTGGTGGCGTAGGTGCTATGATTGGACTTGGAATAGATTGCACTTGAACTTCAATGGGTTCAGAAGCAATAGTAAAGCAATTCGCAATATTGACAAAGACTTGATACCTTCCTGCATCTGCTTCGGTGAGTGGAGATAAGTTGAGTACTCGTTCGGATAGGGTGTCACCATTTGGCGTTATCCATTGGTAAGCTACATTTCCAAATAGTTCAGGCGATAATTCTAATGTACTTCCTACGCACAGTGGGGTAGCTAAAGACGCTGAACTTTCCACCCTAATAGTCGCCTCGCTTTGCCCATACATAAATAGGGTAGCCGTATTGGACAACTGCGAACCACATTGATTACTGATGGCTTCTACTTGAAAATTTACGGGCATTTCTGCTGTGAAATTCTCAATAGTTAAAGTAGGGATTTTGGTGTTTTCTATGAGTGTTCTGGTATTATTTTCAAAACGATACCAGTTATAAGATTGGATATTTTTAGCATTGGATACCATCGCTTGTAATGCCACTTTGCTCCCTCTGCAAATGGTATCTTGTTCGATTTCTAAAGTAGGTTGTAGTTCTATTTTCTCTATCACTTCAATAAAAATAGAGTCAGATTTGGCAGCGCATTCGCCTTGTTGGCTTTGGATAGTAAACCGATAATAGCCTTCTGAATTGGCATCTACTGCCGATAGTGCAATAGAAAAAGTATCCGCTTGGCTATCACTTTCACTTATCAAAATTTTATCCGTACCTGACCAAGTGTAGCTGACGGCGAAGGCACTAGGTTGGGTATTGATAGCCGTAAGCATAGCTGTGCCACCTGCGCATATAATCGTATCCGAAGCCAATAATTGAATACTCGGAATGGACAACTGATTACAGTCCACATCCAAGAAATCGGGGATGCCATCTTGGTCAAAGTCAGGGCAATTTTCAGGCGTTGGACATTCTAGCAGATCACTAATTTGATCGTTGTCTGAGTCGGTATCTAAGATGTTTGGAATACTATCTCCATCAACATCTAATAGCGCATAGGGTAGGGGAATGGTATCTCCAATTCCATCATTAGTGAGGTCTGCCAAGAAATCTAAAATACCATCATTATTCTGATCGAAAGTTTCCCAACCATTTTCTGCAATATCCCAAATGCCATCGTCATCACTATCCAAGTCTATAAAATTGGCTAGGGAATCTTCATCCGAAAATAGTAATCCTTTGTCATCTTCATCTCCAAATACAGTAATTAACCCATCTACCAAATCTTTAATACCATCCAATTCTGTGTCCGTTCCATCCACCAATCCATCTCCATTTTCATCAAAAATACCGCAACCATTTTCTAGCAAATCCGCGATGCCATCACTATCAGAATCAATATCTAAAAAGTCGGGTTGTCCATCAAAATCGGTGTCCGCAGGATCTAATAAAATACCGACGATTCCTCTTTCAGAAACGATTCCATCTTGGAAAGCATCCCCATTTAAATCAATCCCACCCCCTTCTAAAATGTCATTGATGCCATCATCATCTGCATCTAAATCTAAATAGTCATAGGCGGCATCTCCATCAAAATCGAGTGGTTTTTCAAAGGCAGAAAAGAGGACGCCGTTGTTATCGGAAAGAGGTACTCCTAGGGCATCATATAAGAGTGGGTCCGTACCGATATAGCCATTTTTATCGAAGTCGGTATTGCCTCCTTCGAGCACATCTCCGATGCCGTCATTATCCGAATCGGTATCAATAAAATTATAGTAACTATCTGACTCTGAGTCTATTGGCGTTTTGTTAGGCGTGTAGGTTACGCCCATTGTATCTCCAATCACTTGTCCCCAAAAATTAATAACTAAAGGAGAAGTGCCGAGGAAACCATTTTTATCAGGGTCTTCGTTGCCTCCTTCTATTACATCTCCGATGCCATCATTATCTGCATCCAAATCTACAAAACTATACACCGCATCATTGTCGTGGGTAGGTGGGGTCAGATTGAGTTCGTATAATACACTTCCTGCATCGGCGATCACTTGACCAAATTGATTGATCGTCAAAGGAGAAGTGCCGAGAAAACCATTTTTGTCGAGGTCGGTATTCCCGCCTTCGAGTACATCCCCGATGCCATCATTATCCGAATCTAAATCGAGATAATTGGCAACGCCATCTTCATCGGTGTCTAGTTCTGTTTGATTGGGTTGGTAGTTGGTACTAACGGCATCCATTAGCACTTGCCCATATTCATTGAGCAGTAATTCGCCTTCCCCGATGAAGCCATTTTTATCAGCATCGGTATTGCCTCCTTCTAGCACATCCCCAATCCCATCATTATCCGAATCGGCATCTAGGAAATTGGGAACGCTATCTTCATCTTTATCATTGGGCAATTTATAGTCAAAGGCACTTCCTTCTAAAGAGGTGATAATTTCTCCAAAGTCATTGACGCTTATTAGATCATTTCCTGCAAAACCTATTTTATTAAAATTAGTATTGCCGCCTTCCAAGACATCGCCTATTCCATCATTGTCCGCATCCAAGTCTATGGCATTATAAAATAAATCGCTGTCCGTATCTAGTGGAGAAGGGAAGCGGTGGTTTAAAATATTCGGTACCCCATTCTCATCCACTTGTGGACTACGAGAAGTATTGTCTATACGACCATTATTATCCGTATCAAACAGGCGAAGACTATCTTCTTGGATGTCATAAATTCCATCGTTGTCGGAGTCAATGTCCAAGAAATTAAAAACCCCATCTTGGTCGCTGTCTAAGGTGACAAAAGTAGCGGCACTATCCTTATCTAATCTTCCGTTCAAATTTTCATCTAAAGCAATTTGCCCATTCTCACTAATATCTGAATAGCCATCGTTATCAGCATCTAAATCAAAATGATTGGGAATATTATCTTCGTCGCTATCTATCCATCTAGGCAATACATCACAGATGCCATCCGCATCTGTATCGGTACAACCCAATCGGAAATTCACCTCATTGGCATCTAGATAATTGGGAATACCATCTTGGTCTTCATCTCCTGAAGGATCGAAATTTGCTAAGGGACAAAGTGGGTCGTTTTTGCAAATTTCTATTTGATCTAAAATACTATCATTGTCATCGTCTCTGTCTATACTATCTACGATGCCATCTGCGTCTTTGTCTTGTTCATCGAGATTGCCAAAGACAAAATCATTGCCATCTAAAGAGGAAATAATCCCATCCTGATCTTCATCTATTAAAGGTGGGTCTGCCATCCCATCTCCATCTTGATCTAGGTCGCCATTTCCATTTTCTTCTATGTCGGTAATGCCATCATTATCGCTATCCGTATCCGTAATGTCAGGTTCATCCGTGCCATCTGAGTTGGTAGGTGGCAAGTCATTATCTTCTCCGAATAAGGTATCATTATCATCCAAACTATCGGGAATGCCATCTCCATCTTGGTCTTCTCCATCCGCCATGCCATCGCCGTTTTCGTCACTTTGACTATCTCCATTTTCTATAATATCCAAGACGCCATCAGTGTCACTATCTAAATCTAAATGATTCGTAATCCCATCTCCATCACTATCTTTGAGCGTCGGTACATCATCAATGATTCCATCTTGATTATCATCTTCCCCATCTGCTTGTCCATCGCCATCTGTATCAGTTCCTCCTATCTCATGGACATCATTGATGCCATCATTATCGCTATCTAGGTCTAAGAAATCAGGAACGCCATCGCCATCTGAGTCTCCATCATTTAATGCAATGGCAATTTCTTCTTCATTGGAAATGCCGTCATTATCACTATCTGCATCTAGGATGTCCGGGATGCCATCGCCGTCTGTGTCCAATAAACCTTTGTCATTGGCATCTCCAAATTCATTGGGTAAGCCATCTTCTATATCTTTGATGCCATCTCCGTCAGTATCGTCACCGTCAATTTTTCCATCCCCATTCAGGTCGCTTGCTTGCCCTCCGTTTTCCACTACATCAAAAATGCCATCGCCATCTACATCTAGGTCTAAGAAGTCGGGAATGCTATCTAGGTCCAAATCGTTAACTACTAAAAAGGTACCTGTAGAACCAGAAGGCTGAAGCGTTCCATCTTGTTGTCCATTGCCATCCGTATCCATTCCGCCTGCTTCTAACACATCATTCATCCCATCATCATCCGAATCCAAATCAGACAAATCGGGAATGCCATCTACATCCGTATCCACCGGGATGCTATTGATGGGTAAGATAAAGGACATGCTTTGAATGGGTTGTCCTAAGTCATTGGTTGTTACTTCTTCTCCGCCTAAAAATCCATTATTATTGAAATCCAAACTTAGATTGCTGCCGCCTTCTAGGACGTCTCCAATACCGTCTGTAGTGGACCTACTAGTACTTCCACCTTCTATGACATCGCCGATGCCGTCATTATCCGAATCGGAATCAATGAGATTGGCAATGCCATCGCCATCGTTGTCTATTGGAGGGAGATTGAGAGTAAAAATAAAATTGCTATCGTCACCGATTGGTTGTCCTAATTCATTGGTGATTAAAGAGGTTGTTCCAATAAAGCCATCTCTATTTAAATCTAGATTTCCGCCTTCTAATACATCGCCAATACCATCATTATCGCTATCCAAATCCCTAAAATTAAAAACACCATCCTGATCGGTATCGGCAGGCAAATAGTAAGGCGTGAGTGGGATGCCAAGTGCATCGCTAATGGGTTGCCCGAAATCATTGACGACTAATGCGGTGGTCCCAATAAAACCATCTTGATCTGCATCTATATTTCCACCTTCGAGTATATCTCCAATTCCACTGGAGGCGACTACTAAAGCAGCCCCACCTTCCAATACATCGCCAATGCCATCATTATCACTATCTAGGTCAATGGCATTGTAAATTCGATCTCTATCTGAATCTAAGGGTACTTGAAAAGAACCTCCTTCCAGCACATCCCCAATGCCATCTTTATTGACAGAAATGGCTCGGGAGGTATTATCGAATCTACCGTTATGATCTGCATCAAACTGAAAATACTGTCCTTCTTGAATATCAAAAATCCCATCGTTGTCTCCATCAATATCTATAAAATTATAAATGCCATCCTGATCGGAATCTGCGATGGTATCAGTCGGTAAATTAGTATAAACACCATTCTCACCAAAGTCTGCGGGATGGCCATCAATACGTCCATTCCCATCTACATCTAATACTAAAAAGCCCGCTTCGGTAACATCGGAAATGCCATCATTATCGCTGTCTAAATCCAAATGGTTAGGCACTTCATCTTGGTCCGAATCGTAGGCAAGGGGGGGGTAATCACAGATGCCATCAGCGTCTGTATCCACACAGAAACTTCTAAAATTAGTATCCGCTGCATCTTGCCAATTAACAATGCCATCCCCATCTTCATCTCCTGCTGGGTCTATTTGAGCAAAGGGACAATCGGCAAGGTTCACACACAATTCCAAACTATCCACGATTCCATCATTATCATCATCTAGATCAATTATATTTTCAATGCCATCTGCATCAATATCGGAATCATTAAAGTTGCCAAAGACCGTAGGATTCTGATCTAAAGGGGAAGGGATACCGTCTTTATCATTGTCTGCAATCGGTTCATCTACCATCCCATCTTGATCTTGGTCTAGGTCGCCATTTCCGTTTTCTGCTATATCTGTGATGCCATCATTATTGCGATCTGTATCCAAAAAATCGGGTTCATCTGTTCCATCTGTATTTTGGATGGGGGTATCATTGTTTTCTCCAAATACCTCTTCATTATCATCTAGGGAACTTAGGATTCCATCCCCATCTTCATCTATTCCATCTGCCATTCCATCTCCATTTAAGTCTGCCTGTGCATCGCCATTTTCTACAATATCCAATACGCCATCATTATCGCTATCCAAATCCAAATGATTCGGAATCCCATCATTATCGCTATCTTGTAAAGCAGGTGGATTGTCCATTAATCCATCTTTATTGAAATCTTCTCCATCTGCCTGTCCGTCTCCATTGGCGTCCAATACACCCATTTCTTTGACATCATTGATGCCATCATTATCACTATCCAAATCAAGATAATCGGGGGTGCCGTCGCTGTCGGTATCTATATTTTTTTCTAGGGCATCGGGTATTGCATCATTATCGCTATCGCTATCTAAAAAATCGGGGATGCCATCTCCATCTGTATCTTTTTCTGTTTCTATTTCATCGGGTATTCCATCATTATCGCTATCACTATCTAAGTAATTGGGGATACCATCTTGGTCGGTATCTTCGCTTCCTTCTAGTTCATCAGGGATGCCATCATTGTCGCTATCGTTGTCTAGGTAATTTGGAATCGTGTCTAGATCAAAGTCTTGATCGCCTTCTAGATTATCAGGGATACCATCATTGTCGCTATCGGTATCCAAATAATTGGGGATGCTATCAAGGTCTGCATCCTCGCTTCCCTCTAGGTTGTCTAGCAAGCCGTCGTTGTCACTATCGTTGTCTAGATAGTTTGGGATGCTATCCCTATCAATATCTTCGCTACCTTCTATATTATCAAGCAGTCCATCATTATCGCTATCGTTATCTAAATAATTAGGGATGCTATCCATGTCTGCATCTTCAGCACTTTCGAGACTATCAAGTAATCCATCATTATCACTATCCGTATCCAAAAAATTGGGAAGATTATCGTCGTCTGTATCCACATTGGTTTCTAGGCTATCTAGCAAATTATCATTGTCACTATCCGTATCTAGGAAGTTGGGAATTTGATCTTTATCTACATCCATCCAAGTTGGAAACTGTTGGCAAATCCCCATCGAATCTAGTAGGCAATTTAGTTGAATAGAAGGATCATCCGCATCTAGAAAGTTTTCGATGCCATCCCCATCTTCATCTCCGTTTGGATTGAAAGTGAGGAAGGGACAGGCGATTTGTAAGGCACACAATTCTTTTATATCTGATAGACCATCATTATCGTCGTCCTGGTCTTCGTTATCAAGGATGCCATCGTTATCTCTGTCTATATCATATACTGGTTGTACCATAAACGAAGCAGTAGTCGCTCGCTTTTCTAAAATGGCAAATGCCCAATAATCAAATAAAATTTCGTTGCCAAAATTACTTTCATAAGTAAAAGGTTGGTCCGTAGCTTGGGCATTATTAGGACTTCCATTTCCACTAACGGTTCCTCCCACAGGGGAGTGGTCAAAATAGAATTCCGTTTTCGGTGCATTATTGCCATTGATTCTAGTGATGGTTAAACCACCTAAATCATTTTCGATATCTTGATTGAAAATATGGATTTCTCCTGCTTGGAAAGTGGTTTGAACCTGCCAAGTGGTATCTCGATCTATTCCGATTGGATTCCCCAATCCATCTAGTCCCTCCCATACAATAGAGTCTTTACCAGCAGTTATAAATTGAGATAGCTGAATATCTACCTCCTCCGAAAAAAGCCCATTCCTATTTATATCAATTTTTACCTGTAATATTCCCTCATGACTACTTTCATAGACGAGGTATTGAGTCCCTATTTCTATCGGATTTGACGGTTGCTGAATTTCTATTGAACCTCCGATTTCTTGGATGTTAAAAGTAATAGGCCGAGGTGCTGTATATAACCAAGTGGTATGCGTAGTAGTAGAAAATATTTCTGTTACCAAAGCACTACTCGGCATCGAAGCGTCTGGAGGATTAAAAAATAATTTATGGGTAATAAAAGTAGCTTGGTCTGGTGCTTGGGGAGGGTAGAGGTATCGTTCATTCGCTTGCCAATTTGCAATATCCGTACTAGTCGTTATATCTGCTTGTCTGGCAGACTGATAGGTAGGTTTTTGATTTCCTGTCACCACGCCCATATTATTAGCAGATAAGGGAAACCCAAAAGGATCGGTTTGATTAAAATTTAAACGATATTGAAATCCATCTTTCGATAAGACATAAAAGACAGGAGACGTAGTAGTGCCATTCCGATTAATCATGGAAATGTATTCATTGGAATACACCCTTCCCGATTGGTAGCTTCCTCCTTCATTACCCGCCCCACTTTGAGTGACGGTAATATCCCAGGCTAAGATAACTCGCCTATTGTCAGGTTGGTCGTTTTCTCTGGTCCAAGGGGCATTATTTAAAATATTTTGAAAGCTATCAAAATTATGTTCTGGATAATCTAAAATAATAGTCCAGATGCCAGCTTGATCCCCTGTTACGGAAATAACGCCAGGAATATATCCTTCACCTTGCGTCGTACCACCTCCATTGGGACCATTGATTTCTTCTATATGGTTGTGAATGATCGCCGTGCCATTTGTACCATCAAAGCTGCTGTGAAAAGTGCCATCTGGTCGAAAAACTTGGATAAAACCACCTCGCATGCCTACATGGCTTGCCCCAACGTTGATAAACTCCCCAGCGGCAGCATATACTTTAAGTTGCTGATCGACACTAGTATTATAAAATAAACGATGGCCGGGATAATTAATGAAGTTAACAGAACCCTCCCCCAAGAGTATGGCAGGACACCATAGGCATAGCCCTAACAGGCTGAGTAGTAAGTGTTTCACAGTAGGGGGTAGCATGGGAGTGTTGTATAATAATTCAAACTACTGTACACTTTTTTTAAAACCCGTCACTCCGCTACGTGACGGGAAAGGGTCTTTTGGGGGCAGAAAATCTATATTTCGCTGTGGCGAAATATAGATTTTCT
>CALJIQ010000054.1 GCA_937973995.1 uncultured Saprospiraceae bacterium | reverse complement strand
CTCCACCTCAAATTCCAAGCTACCAAATAAAGGTACACCATTTTTGCGGATACCTTGCACCACGATTAGATAATTGCCTGCTTTATCGGAAGTCGTAAAAGATTCTATTACCTGTTTTTTATTGGGTAATAAGATAGTTGGATTCCAATGTAAGGTCGTTCTTACGTCAGGTTTGTAAGTAGCAGATGTAGGAGTAGTTATAGTAGCAAATTCTTTTGCTCGGTGATACCCAATCAATTGGGTGGTGTGTAAGCCTGGTGGCGTACTGAACACTTCTTCCCAATCCATTCTTCTAGCTGTGTAAATTAGAATCACCCCATTCCCACCTCTCGTTCCATAGATAGTGGCATCAGCTCCTTTTAAAACATCCATAAATTCTATATCTCTTACAGGAAGAGATAAGGCACTTTCCTTACTTACAGGGGTTCCATCCAATACAAATAAGGGATCGGTACCAGCAACAAAACTAGTGGGACCGCCCGATAAAAAGATATTATTCCCAACAACGGCTACGCCTGGTATCCGTTCCAATAAATCTAGTACTCGAATGGCGTTTCTCAAAATAGGGTCCTCGTCCAACACCATTCTAAAAGAGGGAGTACCATTATATAAATAAGATCGGTCTTTGCGCTGTTGCTTTTTTTGATCTATTCGTTTAGCCGTAATATCTACCACATCAAAGTCCACCGTAAGAGAGGAAAAATTGCGGTCATTGGTATATACTTCTTCGCTTAAGGTTTCATACTGCGTCAGCGAGAAAGCAAGGGTTAGGGTTTTGATGATGGGTTGAATGGGAAGCTGCGGAAATACTTTTTCCTGCATCTTAATATCTACGGTTGGATTGTCCTCAAAAGTAATCTTAGCGGCCGCTTTATTTTTTGTCTTTCCTTTTTTAAAACGACCTTGTAAAATGAAGGTAGAGGTATCGTACAATACATAAGGACCAAAAGAAAAATTGCCCGCAGCGTCTGTTACTTTTTCATCGTGAATTTCATGGATCATTTGACTTAAAAAAACCTTCCCGACTTGCGGCGTATTATCAGTTCCTTTTTTTAATAATTTCCCTTTGATGGAGAGTCCTTGCTCTAAATCATAGTTCGGAACAAAAGATGGCTTATTGAGTATTTCCTTCCAACGAAAACGCCTCCATCCCCTAGTCATCAGAAATTGGTCAATTAGATAATCCCTAGCCTGTGTATTGAAAGAAAAAAGAATCTCTTTTGCATCTTGAATCGGCACATCTAAATCACTGTTTAATAACAACCAAGTCCGTATATCCTGAACAGCAGAAAGGCTTGCAAAGCTCGGCACAACGCTCAAACTCACTTGACTAGCTAGTAAACTATCATTGTCAAGGCTCAATGGAAACTCACTAAGCAATTGAATATCAAGAGACTGTTTAGTCTTCACCTCCTCTGCCGAAAGGGCAATATCAATTTTGGTAGCTGCCGAGTCTGGAGCCACAAAAAATAATCTTTCCACCATAGGAATTGCCTTTGCATTGAATACGGTTGCCACATAGACGCCCGGCAATAAATCCTCCTTCTTGATAGGGATGACCGTTTTTGAATCGGATAGATGTAGGGGTTCTTCTATAAAGGGTAATCCTCGATGATGTACGACTACGGTCGCTTGTTGAAGTCCTTCAGGCAGGTTGGTTTGAATTAATAAACTCACATCCTTTTCCCGTTGGTGAACTTGTAGGATATATCCTTTATCCATCGGCAGGGGCAAGGAAAACCCCGTTCCTCTATCATTTATTTTGGCCTTATAGCTGACCCCGATTTTTGGGATAAACGAAAACTCCCCCATCCCTTGTTCATTCGTTTTAAAAAAGGTGATGAATTCCTCCGTTTCATCAAAAATCTTCCCATCTAAAGCTAATGGACGATTCTTAGGATCTTGCGCTACCACTGCCATTTTGCAAGGCAAGCCTACTACACAATCGCCACCTTCAGGGAAAAATTGCAAGTCAATATAGTTGTTGGATAAGGTGGAGTTAATTTGATTATTTTTTACGAGCGCTAAATAAGGAAGGGCTTCCTCTTTGTCATTGACAATAGAAATACTTTTCCGAAAGAGCGTAGCTAGCCCAGAATTTTGTTGGTAATTCGTATATGCCTGCAACTGATAACTCCCTGAGGGTAGTTCTGTTGGAAGTTCTAAACTAAGGGGCGCACTGCCTTCAATCAGAAATAGTTGCAAAGAGCTTATAACCTCTTGATTCGCATTTACCAGTGACACATGAACGGTTGTGCTAAATGCCGTAGGCTTATGGGTTTGGCCATCTACCAAATAGGCGGCTCCCCATATCGTTTCTCCAGCTGCATACATTTCTTTATCCGTATGCAGAAATACTTTTTCAGGCAAGAAATTAGTTCGATAATTTTGAAGCGCTGCTTTATAGATACCTTGTGAGAATGTACTGTTGGTGAGCAATAAGCAACCAATGCCACAGCAAAGCAATCTAAATAAAAAGGAATGGGTAGCTTTGATTAAGCTGAACTGGAAAGGAAGGAATCTGGTCATATCTCTTTTTTTGAAAATGCTTTGTTTTCTTTTAACCGCAACATGACCAATGGTAGAATTTGTATCCATCTAAGTAGTCTACAAATCTAACATTTTTTACATGAAAATCCGTATTGTCTGCTCTTTTTTGATCCTAACAGTATATTTTCGATAAGGGGTCGAATCACTCATGCACGTTCAGAAACAGATATGATGGGTCGAAAATTAGGAGGTTATTGGTTACGGAACGAAAATTGGTTCTTTAATTGGAATGTAACGGACGGTGGGTATGCTTTGTTTGATATGCAAAAAGACCCTTTGAATAATAAGAATTTGGTGGACTCTATTTTTCTTTTGCAAAAAAAGGAATTGCGCTTTAAAATAAGGTTACAAACATTGAGAAGCTTACTCTTAGAATTGGTTCCTTATAATTAAAATAAAACTAAAAATGAAAGAACTACTTTTATTACTATTATTTCCGTTTTTACTAACGGCTCAGCCCACCACCTTCACCAATCCCATTATTCCAGGTGGTCATCCAGATCCATCCATTTGCCGAGTGGGAGATGATTATTATATCGTCAATTCTACCTTTGAGTATTTCCCTGCTTTACCCATTCACCATAGCAAAGACTTGGTCAATTGGGACTTAATCGGCTATGGACTACATCGTCCTGAACAAGCTAGTGGCGTGGTGAATTTAGTAGATGTGCAACAAGATGGAGGTATTCATGCACCTTCCATTCGGTATCACAATGGCTTATTTTATATCATTACCACCAATGTCTATACGCCAGAAGATAAAAACCGCCCCACCGATATGGTGAATTTTGTAATTACAGCAAAAGACCCCGCAGGGCCGTGGTCCGAACCTCATCATATAGAAGGAGCGGTGGGAATCGATCCTGATATTTTCTTTGATGATGATGGGAAAGTTTGGTTCGTGGGTACCCATGATACAGGGAATCCCTACCAAAATGGAATTGGAGAAATTTGGGTACAGGAATTAGATATAAAAACTTGGAAATTAAAAGGAGCACGTCATTCTATTTGGCGAGGGGCTTGCGATGGCTGTTGTGTAGAAGGACCTCATATTTATAAACAACATGGCAGATATTATCTCTTAATTGCAGAAGGCGGAACAGGACTGAATCATGCAGTTATGATGGCCACTAGTGATACCATCACTGGACCTTACGAATCCAATCCAAGAAACCCCATTCTTACTTCCCGACATTTGTCTAATAAAAATTGGGTGCATAGTACGGGGCATGCGGATTTGGTAGAATTGCCCGACGGTCGTTGGTATATGGTCGCCTTAGGAAAAAGAAATGATCGAGATGGGGACTCCAATATGGGTCGGGAAACCCATTTGATGCCCGTCATTTGGGAACCTGCTATTGCTAGATGGGAAGAAGTCCGCAAAGACGTATGGGAACCAATAGAGTATCTATGGCCCGTTGTCGCGCCTGAAACAGGAAAGATAGAACGCAGTGACACGCCCCTACCTTTTCCCAACAAACCGCAAAACTACAACGACACTTTTTCTGATAATTTTGATAGTCGTGAACTAGATGTAAAATGGAATTTCCGTAGAGTACCCAAACCGAATACCTATTCCCTGACTGCCAAGAAAGGTTACTTACGATTGTATTTGCAACCTACCACTTTTTCGCTACGCGAACAATATAGTGCCATTGGCATTCGCCAAAAAGAAAGTGCTTTTGAATATACAGCTAAGATGGAATTTAAACCCAAACTAGGACAGGCCGAAGCAGGGATTAGTCTCTTTCTGCAAGACGATCATTATATTAATTTCACGGTAAAAATTGAAAGGGGAAGACCGACTTTACAAGTGATAGCGAAAGGCAAAAAAGACAAGGGAAAGGTGATAGAGAAAGAATGGCTAGACGATTATCAAGGACATATTGTTTTCAAACTTGTTTCCAAAGACCAGCAATATCATTATCATTATTCCCTAGACGACGGTGCTACCTTTCAACCTTTCACCACCACCGATGATAATCTAATTATTTGTAGAAGTTATATTGGCGCTAATCTAGGCATCTTTGCTACTAGTAATGGAGAAGCTACTAAGGAATATGCGGATTTTGATTGGGTTCGGTATCAGGGGGTGGTGCGGTAAAAAATGAATTTAAATAATCTGGGACTTTTCATTACTTTTGATTTTTAACCACATTAGAACACATTAGTAGTTTCACATTAGTACACCAAGCGCAATGCAGCAATAAGCTAATGTGACTTATGTGAAAAAACTTATGTGACCTAATGTGGTAAATACAAACAAAATGAAAAAACTTAGAAGCCAAGACTGGTTCGGAAGAAAAGGGAAAGATGGATTTATCTATCGAGCATGGATGAAAAATCAAGGAATTCCAGATTTTGAATTTGATAAACCCATTATTGGAATTTGTAATACTTGGTCAGAACTCACCCCTTGTAATGCCCATTTTAGGGAGTTGGCAGAATCGGTAAAACGAGGGATTTCAGAAGCAGGCGGATTTCCGGTAGAGTTTCCTACGATGTCCTTAGGAGAAACCTTAATGAAACCCACGACCATGCTATTTCGCAATTTAGCGAGTATGGCGGTAGAGGAATCTATACGAGGAAACCCGATGGACGGTGTGGTATTAATGTGTGGATGTGATAAGACCACCCCCTCATTAGTTATGGGTGCTTGTAGTGTAAACCTACCCTCCATTGTTGTTTCAGGTGGAGCGATGTTAACAGGAAAATTTAGGGGAAAGAGTATTGGTACTAGTGATGTATGGCGATACAGTGATGAACTAAAAAAAGGAAACATCACAGAGGAAGAATTTAGAATGTTGGAAGGGGCGATGTGTAGAAGTCGAGGTCACTGTGCGGTGATGGGAACTGCCTCTACGATGGCCTGTATGGTGGAAGCATTGGGTCTATCCATACCCCACAATGCTGCCATTCCCGCAGCGGATGCCCGACGAAAAGTGATTGCCCATTTGTCGGGAATGAGAATCGTAGAAATGGTGAAGGAGGATTTAAAACCTTCGGATATTTTGACCAAAGAAGCCTTTGAAAATGCTATTAAAATAAATACCGCGATTGGAGGATCTACCAATTTTGTTGTGCATCTTATAGCCATTGCAGGTAGAATTGGCGTTCCTTTAGAGCTATTGGAATTTGACGATTTATGTAAGGATATTCCATTAATCACGAACCTACAACCTTCTGGAGAATATTTCATGGAGGACTTCTTTGAAGCGGGTGGATTACAGGTCGTTATAAAAGCGTTGAAAAAACACTTACACAATGATAGTCTTACCGTTAACGGTAAGACCATTGGGGAGAACTGCAAAAATGCAGAAAGCTATAATGAAGCGGTTATTTCCAATACGGAAAAACCCTTTGGATCGGAAATCGGATTAGCAGTACTAACGGGCAATCTGTGTGAGGATGGTGCGGTGATCAAGCCCTCTGCCGCTACTTCAAAATTGATGCAACATAAAGGCAAAGCAGTAGTTTTTGAAGACATTGAAGAGTATAAACATAAAATAGACGATGATACCCTGGAGGTGGATGAAAATAGTATTCTGGTTTTAAAAAATGTAGGTCCCAAGGGCTATCCTGGCATGCCAGAAGTAGGCAATATGGGCTTACCCAAAAAGCTATTAGACAAAGGAATACAAGACATGGTTCGCATTTCAGATGGTCGAATGAGTGGTACGGGATTTGGAACGGTAGTGCTGCATGTATCTCCTGAGGCAGCAGCAGGCGGGGCACTACAACTCGTACAAACAGGCGATTGGATTACCTTGGATGTTCCTGCTCGCACCTTAAATGTCCATTTATCAGATGAGGAATTAGCGGAACGAAAACGCCTGCTAAAGCAACAAACTAACGAAAACGATAGAGGCTATGTCGGCTTGTATATTCGTACAGTCCAACAAGCCCATCTTGGAGCAGACCTTGATTTTTTAGTAGGTGGATCTGGGAGTGAGGTGGTACGGGATTCGCATTAGAAAATGATGAATGATGAATTAGAAATAACAAATGGTGTTAGGTATTCATCATTTCTAATTCATCATTAAAATTTTACTCTTCAAACATAGCCACCACCCGAGTCCATCCCGCACTAGCCCCTTTGATCTTAACAGGAAAGCAACTCACCTTAAAACCAGTAGGGCTAGGTAATTGATCGAGATTGGCTAACTTTTCGATTTGACAATAAGGGGTTTCTCGACCAACTCGATGCGCTTCCCAAATAATGGAGGCATCCCCCGTTTCTTTAAAGCGTTCTTTCTGTGCCCAAAAAGGTTGGTCCCAACCCCAAGTATCTATCCCCATCACTTTAATACCTTGAGCAATCAACCACCGGGTAGCATCCGCACTGACCCCAGCTCCAGCATTGAAATAATCTGGACTGCCCCATAGTTTATCAGTCCCCGTGTGAATCAGGACAATATCCCCTTCCTTTAAAACATAGTTGATCTCCGACAAGGCATCCTCCAAATCACTGACCGAAATCAAGCCCCCTTTTTCTTTGTGCCGCATATCCAATACTACGCCATCCCCAAAAAACCACTCTAATGGAAGCTCATCAATGGTTTGTGCTTTCTGACCCGCACTAGTCGGGTAATAATGCCATGGCGCATCCACATGCGTACCTGCATGGGTAATTAAACTGACCATCTCATTTGCCCAGCCCATACCATTTGGTAAATCTTCGGGAGTGGCATCAAAAAAAGAAGCCATCTGAGCAGCACTGGTTTCGTGGGTTTGGTATTGTATCTTGGGTGGCATTGGTTCACTTGGGCAATCTTCTATGGGTACATTTAGATCGTAACATTTCATGATTATATTTTTTGTGAAGTTGAAGTGATACTCAAACACTCATACCATGCTTCCCAATCTCCCAACCATTCTTTTGTAAATATTTCTCCGCATTGGCGATTGCAGTCGCTTCCAATTGCGTAGCAAAGGTATCATTCCAACGATTTAAGTATCCAAATAAGGCTATCGTGGCACCCAATTCCACAATCTGTTCTTCTGTGAAATGCTTTCGCAGATCCTCAAAATGGGCAGCGGTCACCACATTGGGAACCGAGCCTCCAGCAAAACCAAATCGCAAAGCGGCTTTCTCTTTTTCATCGAACAGTTCACTATTCTCAAAATCCCATACCGCTTTGAGTTGTTCTTCACTTGCTCCATTATGGGCCGCCTCTCCAATGGTATGCGCTTGGCAATATCGACAACCCGAAGCATTACTAGATACATGCGCTACCAGATTTTTCAAGTATAAAGGCACTCGGTTGGTATTTTTTTGATGCTTTGCCATCCAACCCATATTTTTTAAGGATAAGCGAATACCTGTGATGGGAGAAACATTTTTAGGATTTCCAATGATACTCGCCGCTAGTGCCCCAAAAGACCCCAAGATAGCAGGCACTCGTGCCATCGTTTTCATAGAATTTGGAATAAATCCCATTTGTTTCTTTACTAAATCAAACAAAAAGCTAAACGATTGGGCTTCTTTATCAGATATTGGTTTGGACATACGAGCTGATTTTATAAGTAAAAGGTTCTTAGCAAATGTAATCAATCTTATGGCGTGGTTAGATTTTTTTTTGGATAATTTATATCGAACAGTAAATCCCCCTTACCTTTGTACCAAAACACACAAAATGCAAAGAAGTGTATTCCTACTGTTCTTATTATGCTCCGCCTGCCTCTACCCTACTTCAAATAATACCCCTACCAAATCCGACCCATCTTCTACCAAAGAATTAAGGGGTAAAATCATCTCTGTGAAAGATGGAGATTCTCTTGAATTATTGGATGCTGATAACAATATCCATCAAATCCGCTTAGCACATGTAGATTGTCCTGAACGTAAGCAAGACTTTGGTAAGCGGTCTAAAATATTTACCGCTAATTTTTGTTTTGGAAAAGAGGTAACCGTAATTCCTACGGATGTTGACCGCTATGGCAGAACCGTAGGAGTGGTGTTAGTAGGAAGAAAGGAATTGAATTTAGCCATTATTGAAGCAGGAATGGGATGGCACTTTAAAAAGTATTCTAAAAACGAAGCCTACGATAAGGCGGAACAAAAGGCTAAACGAAAGAAAGAAGGGTTATGGTCTCAGCGCAATCCGATTGCTCCTTGGGATTATCGGAAGCGGGGATGAGTTGCACTTTGATTTCTCGGTCTTTGCATCTAAAAATGGAATTAAAAGAAAGCCCTGTATAATCAAGCAACCATTTGGTAATTTTTTGAAATCTTAGCTATCTTAGCTTTTTAAGATTAACCCATATACAAACCTGAGAATTTCACTACCTAAAAATTCAAAAAAATATGGAAAATAATAAGCCCCAATTACATGCACTTCTCATTGCCATTAATAATTATCATCCCGATTCTAGAGTAAGTAATTTGGCAGGATGTGTCAATGATGCTACGGCGATGCAACAATTGATTCTAGAAAAATATACTGATCTTTCTCCAAATATTCTTAAACTAACCAACGAAAGTGCGACCAGAGAGCATATAATCACCAATTTTAGAAGTCATTTAGTAGCGAATGCTAAACCAAAAGATACCGTACTATTTTACTATGCAGGTCATGGTTCTTATACTAGAACCGCTCAAGCATTTGAAAAATATGATGGCATCAAACAAGATGAGACCTTTGTCTGCTATGATAGTCGTCTTCCTGGTAAACATGATTTAACAGATAAGGAAATAGCCGTTTTGCTTTCTGAGATCAATCAAGATGCCCATATAGTTGTAATCGCTGATTCTTGTCACTCTGCCTCCGTCACCCGAAATGCTAAGATGGATGCAGCCGCTGAGTTTAATCTAGGAAGTAAAAGATTTACGGAAGGTGCATGGGTCGAAAGAGATGTTAAAAGTTATTTATTAGAGGAAAATAACTACTACCATCGTTTGGGACGAGATATGAAAATACCCAATTCTAAGCACTTATTAATATCTGCCTGTAAAAGAAACGAAGAGGCTTGGGAAACCAAAGAAAGAAGAGGTTTATTTACTACTTCCCTGTTGAGTATTTTACAACACCAACCTGATATAAGTTATACGGATTTATTTGCTAGGGTACGAACCAAAGTATATGGCACTGCCAAAAACCAAACCCCAACGATTTATCCAATGGAAGGGTTTAATCCAAATACGGTATTCCTCAGACCCAATACTACCCCCAATAGGAAACGACATCTAATAAAACAAACCAATGGAGAATGGAGGATAGAATATGGAGCAATTGACGGACTTCCTGTTGCTAACGAAGAACGAATCAAGATTGGGGTATATGCTAATAGAAGTGATGGTAGTAATCAAGTTTTAACCACTGAAATATCTAAAATACTTTTAAAAGAATCCGTACTTGCAGGTAGCACGGAACTGCTCAATAATAAAATCTATTGGGGCGAAATTCAATCTTTCCCCAATGCGCTCCAGGTTAACTTGGTAGGTACTGTATCAGATAGAAAAAACTTTTTGAACATTAAAGATTCTTTAGCAAAAGGATTTCCATTTGTAGATATCATCGAGCATGTAGAAGAATCAAAATATCACCTAAAGATAGAGGATGATCTGCTTAGAATCGTACTTGCTAGTGATGGTTCTTTAATTCATGGTGTAAAAGGAATTACTGATAATACGGTGTCCTATTTATTAGAGATTCTTACAGATTTAGAAGCATGGGAGAGAATCTCTGATTTACAAAATCCAACCTCTAGTTTATCCGAAAACCATATTCAAGTAATATTTGTGGATGAATCCGACAGAGATCATCCGGTAGAATATTCAGAAAAAAACTTGACATTAGATTACCCAAAAAAGGGAGAAGACAAGGACCAAGATGGCGAAGCCATTTCTAATTGGTACCAAATAAAAGTAAAAAATAATAGCGATAAAAAATTATTTATTTCCCTCGTGTACTTGGGTCCTACTTTTAATATATCCACCCATTATCCCTGTGCAGAACTACCTGCTACTAGAGATTGGATCACATTGGATAATACGCACGGATTAGCCATCAACGATGAACTACGAAATGAAGTGTCGGATATATTTAAAGTCATTCTTAGTACAGAAGAATTTGATAATTATAAATTTAATCAAGAGGGATTTGAGGTAGGAAAAATCATTTCTTTAGATAGTAGTCGAGGGGCTACTCGAACTGCCAATTTGCGTAAACCTACGTCCTCTAGTTCAGACTGGTTTACTCAAACCATTACCGTTCGGACCATCCGAAAACAAAAATTTTTAGATAAAACCAAAACTGATCTCTGGGGATTTAGCTTTTTAGGACATCCATTTTTCACTGCCGATATGAGTTACGCTCCGATCACCTCCAGAACACGTAGCACCCACCTAGGAAGCAAGTTAGGAGAAATGTATAACTCGGACGAAGTCAAATTACTGAATTTTAAAGAAGGCCATTCAAGAAGTCTTGGTGCGCAAGACAATAGTATTATTGAATTAAACAATATTCAAAATAGCGCCTCTTTAGCAGATCAACCCTTGACACTCCAGATAGATAAAACTCAAAGTGGTTCAGGAAGTATCATCCCTGTAACGATGAAAGATGGGTTTATCATACCATTTGGAGAATCTATTATCAATGAAGATGGTTCTACTCAGATTTTAATCAAAGCGTTGCCAGAAGGGATAGATTTACCTCCTTCACAACAAGGTAAAAGAAGTTTAGGTAGATCCATCTGGTTTAGTTTGCTAAAAGTAGCTGGCTTACAAGATCAGGTTTTTTTATTACGGAAAGTGCAATTTGATGAAGCAGCGCAAGTACGGATGCCTGTTTCAAAATCAGATATAGAGAAAGCAGAAAAAATTCTTTTGGTCATTCATGGTATTATAGGAGATACAAAAGGCATGATTAAGAATTTTGAATTTTTAACTGTTGAACAACATTATGATTTGATTCTTACTTTTGACTATGAAAATTTAAACACCAAAATCGAACTAATCGCTACCATCTTGAATCAAAAATTAGAAGCGGCAGGATTGACCATAGCGAGTAATAAACAATTCGATATTCTAGCTCATTCAATGGGTGGTTTGGTTAGTAGATATTTTATCGAGCATATTCGGCAAGGAGATCAGCTAGTCAATCATTTAATGATGTTTGGCACTCCTAATGGAGGATCTGTTTTCGGTGATATACCTATGTATCGAGATAAGTTAGTTCAGTTATTAACTATTGGATTAAACTTCGGGAAAGCATGGTTAGGAAGTGTTGGCGTACTCTTAGATATATTCAACAAAGCCTTAATAGGATCAAAACAATTGACGAAGACACTTTCTCAAATGCAGAAAGATAGTTCCTTTATTCAAGACTTGAAGCAGATTGATCTGGTCGATTTACCCACTAAATATTCCGTCGTTGCGGGGGATACTACTAGATACGAAGAAGTTCCCAACGACCGAGTTCGTCAATTATTAGAAAAAATATTATTACTCGTTGGGAATAAAGCGAACTCCCATATTCCTAATGATATTGCGGTATTGGTAGAAGATATTCTTGCAATTCCGAATGCTGTAAATGCCATAAAACATCAAGTAATTTGTCACCATATGAATTACTTTGAAGAAGAAGGTGGTTTGGCAAAGCTTAGGGAGTTATTGGAAGAGCAACCTAGTTAGCGGCAGAAATATTCTGTCAATGAGAATTGCCGTGCATCTTTACTATTGGATGATGGGCGATAATCGGAATAACTCGGAGGATTCTAGAATGTGGGGCTTTGTGCCAGAAACGCATATACTAGGTAAGCCGTTGTTTATTTTCTTTTCAACGGTGGAGAATGATATGTCTAAGGGTATTTATTGGGATCGTATTTTGACTTCTGCCAGTAAGGGGTAATTGAACTTTTAATGAGGTTTACTTTTAGCTATTTTTTCCGCTAAGTCCCGCTAAGGTCTCGCAGAGTTACGCAAAGTAAAGTAAGTATGCACCTTTGCGAGACTTAGCGAAACCTTTGCGCTTCTTTGCGGGAAAAAATAAAAGAAACGACAACTTAGAAATATCCTAAAGAAAAATTTCTTTTTGCTCTTTTGCAGAGAGATAAATAGATTCAATTAAGGAAAGGGACTTCGTACCTGACGGTCCATCTACCAAAGGACGATCATTATTTAAAACGGCTTCTACAAAATTTCTTAGCTGCGCTTTATGTAATTGATGTCCAATATCTAGCGGCTTACTACTACCAGAACTATTCGCTTGTCCGTTATGGGCGATACTTTCTTCTCCTTCTATTTCCCATGAAACGATATTCCCTGCCTCTAAAATAATGCTGCCTTTTTCACCATAAATTTCTAGTCGTTCTGGATACCCCGGTTGTATGGCAGTACTGCCTTCAATCGTACCTAAGGCTCCATTTTTAAAAGTCAGTAAAGCTACCCCTAAGTCCTCTCCTTCTATTTTGTGTTTGACTGTTTTGATTTTACCGAACACACTTTCCACTGCCCCCATACTGTCTAATAATAAATCAATGGTGTGAATGCCTTGGTTAATTAAAGCGGCACCACCGTCACCTGCGATGGTTCCTTTCCAATGGCTTTTTTGATAGTATTCGGCAGATCTAAACCACTTGATATAAGCGTTTCCTAAGATTAGTTTTCCTAATTTTCCTGCATCAAGGGCTTGTTTTACTTGTAGATACCCTGGACTAAATCGATTTTGAAAAACTACGCCTAATTGAACTCCCGCCTCCTGACAAGCCGTAATCATTTTTTTGGCTCGCTCACTATTTACTTCTATTGGTTTCTCCACCAAAATATGTTTTCCTTCTTTAGCTGCTGCTAAAACAGGCGCTAAATGATTGCCACTATGGGTGCAAACAATAACAGCATCTATGGTCGGATTCTCTATTAATTGTTGATAGCTTCGGTAGGCAACTACTCGATATTTGGAGGAGGCTTCTATCGCTCTTTCTTTGGAGGAACTGGCTAAGGCTACTAGTTCACAATTTTCTAATTCCTGTACACTTTTTATATGGTGACCTGCAATTGCACCTGTTCCTATAATCCCGATTCTTACTTTTTTCATGGTTTCTGTATTAGGCAATCAAACAAGGAGCCTACTCTAAAAATACCATTTGATAAACACCTAAGCTGGCGAAGCCAGTACCAAAAAATTATGCCTCGCTTGCTTCGCAAGCTCGGCAGTTAGGTTCTTTTAGCGGCAGCG
>CALJIQ010000053.1 GCA_937973995.1 uncultured Saprospiraceae bacterium | reverse complement strand
TTGAATTTATGCCGCCTGATTGTATAGAGTAGTGCGGGTTGTGGGTGGACGAGTTGCGAGTGAACGAGTTGTAGGTAAAATAAAAAGATTCTTTGACAAATCACGTGAAACGCTACTATCCGCGAATCAGATTGGCATCGAGCCAATCTGATTCGCACAAGGGTTTCTAAAGGGGCAACTGCCCGTAAGGGCAGTTGCCCCTTTAGAAACCCTTGTTTCCGTGAAGTGGACTCGATGTCCACTTCACGGAAGGTTTGTAAGAAGTCATTTATTTTTCTTTCCAAACCCTTCAATATGCTCAACCACTTCCCCAACTCGATCATAAATCCCCAAATCCAAATGATTCAAATCACCTCTTAATTTAAGTAATTCTAGCAAAGGATAAACTGGACGATTATACGACCAATATTGCGTATCCAAAAAAACCATTGGACTAGCAATGCCATATGATTTATAATGGTTTTGAGCGATGTCCTGAAAGATTTCTTGTATGGTGCCAGCGCTACCTGGGGCATAAACGACCCCTCCTTTGGCAATCGCTAATAAGCCTTCCTCTCTGACGCTATTCGCAAAATATTTGGCAATATGCGTAGCAAATGGGGTAGGAGGCTCATGACCGTATAACCATGTTGGAATACCTATACTTTTGTATTGGGTAGTTGGGTATTTTTCTAATACCTCAAATGCTGTTGTTAACCAATTGGGATCATCGTATTTCGGGGCAGTCGCTAAGTGCGCAATGGCGGTCTTGAGGGTTTTCATTTTCTTGCCTGCAAACCATACCCCGACATGCGTAGCTTCCATGGCACCAGGTCCTCCACCTGAG
Source organism: uncultured Saprospiraceae bacterium (assembly GCA_937973995.1). Taxonomy (GTDB): domain Bacteria; phylum Bacteroidota; class Bacteroidia; order Chitinophagales; family Saprospiraceae; genus JAFMDF01. Next base: position 2,185 of record CALJIQ010000053.1, on the reverse strand, counting down.
ACCAGTAAATATCCTTTTTCCGCTAGTTTCTTGGCAATACTCGCTACTCGATAGTAGGTCTTACTTTGGCGAGATAAGCCGTGCCCTCCCATAATGGCAACCACTTGGGTGTCTTCATAGTTTTCTAGAAAATCATACAAGGCATCGGAGATCGAATGATCGTGCAATCGTCTAGCTAAGGTTTCCTTGATATTGCCTGCTTCCTTCCCCGCTTTGATGTAATGGTCATAAGTGATTTTATCCAAGGTTTGATGGTAAGAATCAGGGTTGGCAGGATCATAATTATTATAAAGAGTTTCTTTCGTGTACAGTTGATTGGGATAGGCGTGATAGGGTAAATCTAAATCAGGAAAAATATAGTTATTCTTATATAAATGATCCAATAAAGGTTCTGGCAAAATACATCCCAAAAACAAACAATTCTGGATTTTCTTTTTTAATATAACAGGAACTAGTTCTGATAAGTCCAACGACTGAAACGCCAAATTGGTGATTTTCTTTTTGGCTAAATAGGGTTTTAATTCTTGTAAAGATTCAATCTCTATCATTAAAAAAAGGAGTTAATTTATCCAAGACATAAGCAGGACAAGGAATAGATTTATTAGTAGCCATATCCACAAAGCATAATTTCACCAAACCCCCATTTAACAACTCCTTCTTGTTATTGAAAATTTCCATATGAAAAGTAATCGTGGAAGAAGGTAATTTTTTAACCGTTGTTTGGATCGTCAATAAATTGTCATAAAAGGCGGGGCGGACATAGCGCATATTTAAGGTCATCACGGGCATCATGATTTGATGAACTTCTTCTAAGTCTCTATAGCTAATGTCTAAGCTACGTATAGCCTCTGCTCGTCCTACTTCGTAATACTGTGGATAATGACCATAATATAAATAGCCCATTTTATCTGTCTCGCTATATCGAACCCGTACATGAGTAGTATGTGTGAACATCTTTTTTTTAGATTTTTTGATAAACCTCGTGAGCTACTTGTAACGTTTTGCGTACCTAGATCTGCCCTATTGGAGTCTTGGGTACGCAATCCGTTACTATCAGGAAGTTTGCAAGTTATAAAAAAGGATTGAGGGAAAGAAGGATTGAAGGATTGAAGGACTTATCGGATATTTGAGGTTTAATAAAATAATTCTGAAACTATGCGAATCGTAGGCGAAATACCCCATCCATCCTTAAAAATCACCATCTTCCTGCACGACAGCAAGTATGCCGTTAAATTCGAGTCGGGTTTATACGAGCAAACTTATAAATTTCGGACAGGTGATTTAATTCAATCGGAGAAAGACTTAAAATCTTTGATTACAGAAGAGGTAATTAGTGAAGTACAGGTAGAGCTAACAAAAATGCATCAACGGAAATTGACCGCTATCTCTAAATGGATGGAAGACCAGGATGATGAATTTGAAGAGATTATCTGATAATATATAATGGAGTAGGTATTGTGGTTGTATGGTGTTTTGGAAGTATGGTTGAGTTTTCAATATAGAATATAAGGTTGAATGCGGATAAAGTTTTCGTAAAAGTAATCTTCACCAAAATACCGTGACACCTATATAAAGATGAAAATAAATTCTAGAAAGTTGACTTACCTGAAGCCAAAAAGGGTATGGGCGTCGAAATGAATCAATAAATTTGTATAACCCTCAGAAAATTTATTGCCTACGGCATAGGTGTTATTCATTCCGATGCCCCATGTTTCTTTACCTTTTGTGAAGGAAATTAGATAGGATTGACCCTTTTAGACCGTATTTTTTTGTAAGTATGCTTTAAAAACCCTTGATAATCTAGTTACAAAAGGCTTTTGAAGAATTCCTAGGGGACTAAGTTATTTCTTTTCCTTCACTTATTCCATCAAATATATAAAACCTATATTAATGTTTCCATAACTGGTATTGGTTATTTAGTTCTTGGTAAGGTTAGGCGACTACTTTATAGCACTTTTTGAACGTAGCCTGCATCCAAAGTAAAGCGCAGGGTTCAAGTGGTTGAGCTGTTTGAAGGCTATCTACTTTAGTAAATAATTTCGCATTCCTTTGCGAAACCTTGGCGAGACTTAGCGGGAGATTTTCACTTATAATTTCTGACTCTGCTCTCTAATTTGAACTATGTGAAACAACTAATATGCCCTACTGTGGTTTAAACAAATCAAGATTCCACATCCGTTAAACT
>CALJIQ010000052.1 GCA_937973995.1 uncultured Saprospiraceae bacterium | reverse complement strand
AACATGATTTACGCGTTTTTCTTCCGTAGGATAATTGCCATGACCAAAGCCAGCAGCAACGTATATATGACGGTATTCGGAATACCGTCCAATAGAAAAATTTGCTCTCTGCTCTGCCATCACCCGATTTATTTTCGATGATAAAACAGGCAATTCAACAGCAGCAGGACTAGCTCCTAATAGTTTACTTCCCACACTTAAATCCAATATACAGTCATAAGAATCCACCTCCATTATAGGCGCAGGGTGCGTAGTAGATGCTTTTAAATAGGCCAGTACTTTCGGTGCGTCCTTGGTAACAGGAAAGCCGCAAGCCTGTCTAAAAGTAGCTAGAGCAAATGCGCTACTTGCCTTACTTAATCGGTCTAAGGCTTCTATGGCAGGTTGCTGACTGATGGTATTATAAGCGTCATCAGGCTGCTGCGTTTGTCGATAACTAGAAGTGGCAATACTAACTGCTAATCTGGTTTTTATTAAATCGAATAATACCGCTATCTCCTCTTCTAATAAAGAACGAATGGAAGTATAGCCTTTCAAAAAAGTAGCACAAACTTGCAAGGGATGTTCCTTTCCAAAAAAGAGGTATGCTAAAGGAACTGCCAATTCACAGATCGTTGGTTGATAGCCCATATCTCCAAAATCAAAAATAGAATTTACTAAAAATTCTCCTTGTTCATTAGGAGCGATCAGCACATTATAATCATTGGCATCATTGTGAATCACACTATGTGGAAGCTGTAATAATTTTGCAGATACCTCTTTTTCAAAATAGTCAAATACTTCCTTTGCCTGTTGTTGAGCAACTCCTTTTATATGTGTCACATAGTATTGCGACTCCAACGCTTGCGTCAATTCCCAATGATGTCCTCGCTTCATCTTAGGATGGGTAAAGCCTTCTAAACCATTGGTAAGATGGGCGATGGCTTCCCCAAAACTATAAATTAATTCTTTGCTATGGGGTTGAAAATCAGCTAATAAGGTCCCTTCGCAATAGGTCAGTACCCATACAATTCTATCTTGAAAATAAGTATAGGATTCCCCTTCTTTCGTTAAAATGACTTTTGGTAATAGGACGGATTGGGTTGGCTTATCTAGATGCTGTAAGGTGGCTGTTTGTAAGTCTATGAGCGAGGAGGGGCAGTTTTCTCGCATTACTTTGACAATGTATTTTTCACCTTTCGCTGTACTGCCTAGGAAGTTTAGGTCTAGTTCGCCATCTAGTTGTTGGAATTCAAGGTCTAGGTTGTAGAAAGATTGGATGGCGATTTTTAATTCACTAATCATTTTATAGGAGGAGGAGTTAATCTTGAGTAATTGGTATTCGGCTTATCTTCTTCTAGCTTCATCACCAGTTGAATTGGTTTGGAATATTCTTTTTCCTGTGTTATAATTTGGGATTCCCCATTGGCTATTTTTTCTTTCATCGAAGTTGTAGAAATACTATTTTGTAATTCCACATTGGAAATCAATGCCTCATTAACTGCATTTCTATTTTTCTCTTTTCCTCCTACATGATAGAAGTGTTCTTTGGTCGTTATAAATGAATCCTTCCAGATGGAGAAAATATAATCGTTGGTTCTATATTTATTACTCAACCAGGTGGAGAGAATATATTTTGATTTTGACTTAACTAGACCTTTGTTCAATTCCATCTCTTCTTCCTCTGACCAAGAATCAAAATAGTCCACATGCCGTCCGATATAAGGAGGGTCGGAATACACCAAATCCGTTTTTTTAATCTCTGCTAAAGTTTGTTGAAAGTCTTGGTGCTTGAATGTAAAATCCCCTAATTCAATTACCTGAGAAATATTCTTTACTTGGTTAGTAATCTTTGTAACTAAGGCTTGTGCGAACCTATTTGGTTTCTTACAAAAAGGAACGTTGTACCCTCCTTTTCGATTAAAACGCATCATTCCATTAAAACAAGAGCGGCTTAGAAAGAGAAAATCTAATGAACTACCTGTTTCATTAAATCTCTTACGAACTTCATAAAAATAATCTCCATCGGAGTCTAATAATTTATGCCCTTCTTCTGTTAAAAATTGCTTTACGATTCCACTTGTGATTTCTTTATCCTGTATGCCTTTATAAAACTTAATTAGGTGTGGATTACTATCGCACAGTAAGGCTTTTTTAGGTTGGATATTAAAGCCTACTACTCCTGTCCCCATAAACGGTTCAACCCATCTGTCATATTCAACATCTACGATACTAGCAGCAATCCAATCTACTAGTTTTGTTTTTATACCCTGTGATTTTATTGGTGGTACTAGCGGCATTAATTTTTATTTTTCCTTTTTGGTTTAGGAGGATTAATCTTAGATATATCCATCCCTTTGAATTGAAGGAATTCGTTTAATTTAGTTAATTTTTTAAAACTACCTTTTTTCTTTGGATCGGGTACTTGAAGGACGCCTTGATTAATCCAATATTCATCAAACATCTCTTCTCCAAGATTGATAAAGACACCATTTCCATTAATAACATCCTCAATGAAATGAATACTTCCTATATTAGCTGTATTACCACTACCGCCCTTATCGCTTGAAATTTTCCATTTTTCTTCTGCAAAGAATACCAAGTCTTTTATGACAGAGGTTATTTTAGTTAATCCAGAAAGCTTTTCGATTTTTGTTTCATCAATATCTGTGGAAAGAGCTCTTGTGTATAATACACCTACACAAAGATGTGCAGCATATTCTGAGTACGGAAATTGAATATTTTTGGAAGAAGTTCTTTTTCTAAAATATTCTCCATGCGAACCAAGCGTAAAACCATTACAAAAGCCATCATAACCTTCTAATCTATAGGTCGTTTTTATATCTATCGCAAATTTTAAGTTAGGATTTTTCTTATTGACGAAAGAAAGATCAGGATACCAATTTTGTTTCTCCGCTAATATAATATTATACCCATTCTTGTTTGCAAATTCCTTAAACTTTGGAAATAATTGGATTTCAAGAATCTTTGAAATGATTTTTGAATCGGATGAAATAGTGTATATCTGCTTTTCAATATCGATGAATCCTTTAATTGTCCATTCACCACTATTAGTAGAAA
>CALJIQ010000051.1 GCA_937973995.1 uncultured Saprospiraceae bacterium | reverse complement strand
TTAGTTACTGCCCAGCAGGAAGCCATGACCGCAGAAGCGGAAGGTAGAAGACGATTGGTAGAAATTGAGTATGAAGAAAAGCAGCGTCAGACCCAAGCAGTCGTGCAAGCAGAAACGCAGGTCAAATTAGCCGAGAAGGATATGGATAAGCAAAGGATCGCAGCCGAAGCGGCTAAGCTAGAAGCGGCAAAAATTAAATCACTGGCAGATGCGGAAGCGTATGCCAAGCAAAAGATCATGTCTGCTGACGGCGCTTTGGATAAGAAGCTAGAAACCTACGAAGAAGTACAGCGACTATGGGCACAAGCCTTTCAGAACTACCAAGGTGCTTTAGTCCCTACCTTCCAAACAGGAGGTGCTGCAACCGGCAAAGCCAATGCAGGGATTGACTTCATGGAAATCATGGGGGCAAAAGCTGCCATGGACATGAACTTGGACTTACAGGTGAAAAAGCCATAACCTAGATAGTCATTAGTCAATGGTCATTAGTCATTAGCATCTAGTGACCAATGACCAATGACCAATGACCAATGACAAAAACATAGCTAGTTATTTTTCTACTTCGAGAAGAAGTGAAAGATGCTAATCTTGGAGGGGTGACAAAGGTCACCTCTCTTTTTTGCTGGATGCTGGATGCTGGATGCTGGATGCTGGATGCTGGATGCTGGATGCTGGATGCTGGATGCTGGATGCTGGATGCTGGATGCTGGATGCTGGATGCTGGATGCTGGATAAGTTTGGTATTCATTATTAGATTTCCTAATTTTAGCCAAACTTGAAAATTCGCTAAACTTAATAGTATCCAGCATCAACAGCATCAATAATGAACCTATTTTTACTATTAAAATCGTTACACGTATTCGGATTCGTAGCTTGGTTCGCTGGCTTGTTTTATCTAGTAAGAGTATTTGTATATCATACAGAGGCGATGGACAGAGAAGAGCCTGCCAGAAGTATTTTGATTAAAGAATTTAATGCGATGGAATGGCGGGTGTATAGAATCATCTGTACCCCTGGTCTAAATATTACTTGGATTTGCGGTTTAGGGATGTTATATATTTATGGCTGGGATTGGTTTAGTACCCAAACTTGGATGCATATTAAATTGGTCTTGCTAGTTGGATTATCTGGCTATCAAGCTTATGCTAAGAAAATAATTGTGCAATTAGAAAAAGGAGAAAATCCTTTTACCTCTTTTCAGTTTCGCTTACTTAATGAAGTTCCTACCCTCTTTCTTTTGAGCATCGCTTTATTAGCGGTATTTAAAAATACACTCAATTTTTTCTTTGCGCTTATCGGAATTTTTGTTTTTGGAATTGCCTTGTACCTAGCAGCTAAAGCCTACAGAAACTATAGAGAACGAAAAGTTGGTAAGCGTCCTTAAAAAAGACACTTACCAAAAAAAAGGTTTATTCATCTTCTGTTAATTCCTTAGCCACATAGTCTTCTGGATACATATCGTGGAATTTTTTAAACTGCTTAGCAAAATGATTGGAATTTTTAAAACCACATTGCATCGCAATATCCGCAAAAGCGGATTCCATTACTTCTTTATCTTCATAATCTAAATCCTTAAAATCAGGATGGTTTAATAATTCGAATGCGGATTTTACTCGACGAGAATTGATAAAGCTATCATAATCTTGTCCAAAGTCTGATTCCATAATAGCTTCTACCACGGAGGGGCTAGTTCGTAAAAGTCTTGCTATTTTTTTGGAGGAAATTTCAGCATTTAAAAAGATCGATTCTTTATCTATCAATGATTTTAGGCGATCTTTGAAAGGGAGTAACTCTGGTTCTCCTTCCGTATTTTCAATGGGAGTTGTAGGTATCTCCTTTACCAACTCTTTACTCATCTGCGCAGACAGAGAATTAACTAAAAAAAGGTTGGTAAATAGTACAATAAAAAGGTACGTTCTTTTTTTCATTAGTAAATTTTTGTTCAACAGTTTAGTAGGAGGGTTTAAGAAATAAGACATAGCTTCGCCAGGTCTTTTATGACCGACTTGTAAAAGGGGGTGGGAAATTTTCGATGGAATACATACCTTCATCTTTCCGCAAATGAATATTTGCAGATCCATTGGATATAAAAAGCAAATAATCTGTCTTGCGGACATAGCATAGCCGCTATAGGAATAGTCCTACTTTGTTAGATCACTTTTTATATATCCATTAAATGAAAGTCGATAGGGATTCAATTGCAAGTGGAAAGCTTAGTTATAAGAGTAGATTCTAGAAAATGAAGCCAACTGTAAGTGAATTGTTATTGAACAATCCCAATTGCTTCAATTAGTGAATTGCTAAATATAGGGGAATGGGAAAGATGGGTAAAATGGAAGTAGGAATAGATAGGAAAGTTTTGTACTTATAAAAAATTTGGAAAAGGTATTAGAACTGTAAGTGGTAAGAAATATTAAAATGTAGGTTTATATGTGCAAGATAGTAAAAAACTCAGAAGTAACCAAATAGGATATGTTATAAAATACAGAGATATAAGAAGATGGTTTGATGGTTTGATTGTTATTGTTTCATTGACCATCTAACCATTATCATTATTTAAAAAATCTAAGATGGCAGTTTGGTTTTCTCTCTTAGCAATAGTTATCGGTGTATCCCCATTATCCATTTTTGCGCTAGTATCTGCCTGATAAGAAACTAATAATTTCACTAATTCAAGGCTTCCTCTATGAACGGCTGAATGTAAAGCCGTCACCCCTTGCGTTTGTTTAGCATTCACATTTGCCCCTTGCTCTAATAGTAGTTTACATAAGACCGTATTGTTACGAGCTACTGCTGCGTGTAGGGCTTGAATATTCGTGCCATTGGTGGCAACTGCATTCACGTCTGCCCCTAGTTCTAATAAATAGATAGCCAAGTCCTGATGTCCAAAGTAGCAGGCTAGACTAAGCGGTGGAAAGCCATCAGGGGCGGGTTGATTTAATTGAGAGACATCCTTCTCCATATAGTCTTGCACAATTTTTGTCTGACCACATGCAAGCGCTTCATATAAAGTGAGCGGCTGCTTGAGTGGGAGGATGGCTTCTAGTACCGCCGGCAGTTGGTGATAAGCAATCAATAACAAACCAGAGATTCCTTGCTGATTGGTCTGGGATAATACATCTGGAAACAGTTTAACTAACTCAATAATTTTATCTGTTTCTCTAGTTTTTAGTACTGCTTCGAATTGTGGAAAAGGTATCATACTTCTAAAAGTAATACGACTTTATAGAAAAATCAAAACAAATTAGGATTAACCTTATTATATTTGGGTAAAGTGTAACACCGTTTGAAGCAATGTCCTTATTATTCCACTCACTTTAGCGTACTATGCTATTGAAATTGTGAAAGTGATCTAATTGTTTATTTGTTGAATTGTTTATTCGTTTACATGCTATACTTGGATAAACAGCTAAACATTTCAACAAATAAACAGGATTAGAGCATCATTTTTTCACCCCGTTCCAAGTATAGTTTGGAACAACAGCATCAACAATATCTATCACCTAGAACCCGTTTTCACATAATCAACACAATAATATGCTTAAAAAAGTCAAAGACTGGTTAGGTATTGAAGGCGTTAAGTTAGCCCTCATTCTTCCTGAGAAGATAAAAGAAGAGATAGGAGAAGTGGAAGGGGTGATCCGTTTGTTTTCTAAAAACGAACAAAAAATATCCAGCATAAAAGTCAGAATGGTAGAGCGATATTCTAGAGGTAGAAAGAATGAAAAATTGACCGATGAATACCAACTAGGGGAAATTCAATTTAAAAAAGCCATTACCATACCAGCTGAGAAACCGCTAGATATTGCCTTTACGCTTCCCTATTCTTTATCTAAATCTGAAATGGATGAACTAGAGGATTCTAGTTTATTAATAGGTGGTCTAATAAAAATAGCTAAAAAATTTCAAGGGGTGAAGTCTGAATATTATATTCAAGCCGAAGCCAAAGTAGCTGGTACTGGCTTAAATCCTTTTGATAAACAGTTGATTGAGTTGGAGTGAAGTAATTTAGAAAATGAATAAATGCATTTTCTAATTTATCCATTTACTCCTTGTTCTGACCATAATGCCACAAAGCCATAATGCCACAACGCCTATTCTATCAACTTAATAGAAACCTGCGTAATGCCCGCCTGCACTAATCCAATTTGCTCCGCAGCTGCAAGAGATAAATCTACCACTCTAGGTTTACCATCTTTTCCAATTGCTTTTTTGGGATTGGGGCCTCGATCATTGACGCGCACTTGTACACATTTTCCATTGGACAAATTACAGACTTCTATTTTTGTTTGGAAGGGTAAGGTCCAATGAGCCGCCGTCATGGCATGCATATCAAATAACTCCCCAGAGGCAGTGGTTCTACCATGAAATTTAGCTGCGTAATAACTGGCTTCTCCAGATTGATACACCGTTGTAACAGGTGAACTAGTTCCAGTATTATTAGGCTTCGCCCCTCGGCTTACCAATTCATCAGAAGGTGTAGGAATAGGTGCTGATTCGGTAGGACCCACTACTACATTATGAGCTACTATTTCAATACGAACTTGGGTGATTCCTGCTTGCTCTAAACCAATTACTTTAGCGGCGGCTAAGGATAAATCTATAATTCTAGGCGTACCATCTCTAGCAATGGCTTTAGCAGGATTAGGGCCTCTATCATTCACTCTTACTTGGACACATTTTCCATTGTCTATTCTACAAACTTTTAGTTTGGTATTATGTGGTAATGTCCAATGTGCCGCTGTATAATCATGCATATTGTATTGCTCTCCATGGGCAGTAGTTAAGCCATGAAATTTATCGGAGTAATAACTGGCTTCTCCGGTGGGAACATAGGTAGTAGTAGTTGGTGGATTGCTTGGAGGCGTAGGGCTAGTTGGCTTTGGTGTAGGTGTAGGCGCAGGGGTAACAGGTACTTGGGTTACCTCTTCTGTTACGATCACTTTAGAGGCAGCTAAAAAAGTAACAAAGCCTTTGTAGCCTTCCAAGGCCAGCGACTTTTGATATTCTGTCGCTTCTTTTTTGCTGGTAAATGGACCCATTAATATTTTATAAACGGTCTGTTTCTGAGCCGTTTGGTCCAATTTCAATAGTACATTGTCAAACCATTTTCCCTGCAACTCTGTAACTAATCTCACCACACTTGGATAGTTGGATAAAGAGGCAATTTGTACGGCATAGCCTTGTTTGGAAGCTCGAATAATTTCTATTTCGTATAGATCGTTTTCTTGATGACCTTTCACGAATTCGGGTCCGAAATTGGAGATAGTGGTTTCTTGTGCAACTAGAGAAGTTGATAATAGTAAGCCAAATAGCAGTAGGCTATTTCTCATAGACTGGTATATTTTGATTGTTTTGGAGAAGTAAGTAACGGCAAAACAATAACTCCCACATCTGCCTCTATTCTTTTCCAGTCTGAAAAACTTAAAAAATGAGTCGGTAGCCATGCTATGCACTAATTTTTTAAATTCTTCAGACAGAAAAATAATTAGACTTAGCTTGCGGAATTTATCATTTCGTCGTTACTAAATCGGTTTCAAGATATTACTTTTTTGGTAAAAACACACGCTGAGAAGAACGTCGTTCCTTCGAGGAACGACGTTCTTCCTACCATTCCTCTATTGTAGGATTATCGTTTGCAATGGATTAATAAAGGACAACGGATGTTTTCTTTTAGTTAAGATGTCTGCCATTTTTCTAACTCTGAGTCAATCCGCAAATGTCAGCCATCTATGCTTACCGCAAAAAGAACCCATATTTAAAAGGATCATCAGGATCAATTACAAATTCACATTTTCCTACAATATGAGCAGTGCCCTCTACTTGGGGAATCACTGCCTGGAAAGGCCCATAGGTAACTTCTTCCACCACTGATCCTTTAAAAACGCTACCCGTTATACTTTCAATAGTCATTACCTCACCAACCTTTTTTTCTTTACGTGCATAATGAATTGGCATCCGCCCCGATACTCCTGAACCTGTCGGGCATCGATCTACTTCTCCCTCTGCAAAAATGCAAACATTGCGACTATCCAATCCTTCCGAAACAGGTCCGCCAATAAAAATAGTGCCGTATAAAAAACTTAAATCTTCTTCAAAGGGATGGACTACTTTATTGGATTGCTGCATCACTGCTCGTTTTATGTCCATGCCTTTTTGGATCAATAAACTATAATTTTCTGGTATCAGGGGAATCCCTAATTTATCCGAATTAACATAGGCGTAAAAAGCCCCACCATACGCTAAGTCATATTCCACTTTGCCCAATCCTGCTACTTCTGCCACTTCATCCAATGCCACTACAAAGGAAGGGACGCAATGAAAATACACCCCTTCTACCCTACCTTCTTTGACTTTTACAAAAGTATCAATACGACCACAAGGTGCATCAATTTTGATTTTTGTAAGGGGGCTAATTACTTCCACCCACTCCATTTCTATTGCCAGGGTTGCAATGGCAATAATGGCATGACCGCACATGGTACTATAGCCTTCGTTGTGTAAAAACAAAATACCAAAATCTCCTTCTTCATCATTTGGAGGGACTAACAGACAGCCATACATATCCGCATGACCCCTCGGTTCGTGCATTAAAGCTTTACGCAAGTGGTCATACTTTTCCTTTACATAGTTTCTGCATTCCAATACACTGTTTCCCTTTACTTCTGGAAACCCATCTATGATGACTCGGAGGGGTTCTCCTCCTGTGTGCATTTCTATGGTTTTGATGCTTAACCAGTCCTTTGGAGGAGACCATTTTTTTTGAGTTTGGATTTTTTCAAAAGTAGAAGACATATTATTGTTATGATTGGATGTCAATTTTCAACAGCCAATAGGTACTAATGATCCCACTAAGTATTTTCCTCATAGTGGTAGTTCCAGTTTTGCAATTCTAATAAATTTCCTTCTGGGTCTTTGGCATAGACAACCGTAATATACGTGAAACGCTAGCTTTTTCCCGTGAATAAATGAGGGGTAATACCTTTTTTTCAACAATGCCCCCCATGCCAAAATAGGTAGCTAACATAAATTTGGATAGATTATTGCTAATTTATATTATATATATTTAAATATATAAACTATTATTGTAATCTAGCCTTATCCAACTATGAGAATGCCAATTATGGCAGTACTATTTGTATTTATTTGTAGTATAAATGTATTGCTAGCTCAAAGAGCTACTACCTATCATCAAACTTTTCCCCTCCAACAAACTACCTCCTCCGCCATTATTGATATCAGTTATCCCTTTGTTATTGAGCAATGGGTGGGTGATAACATCATGGTAGAAACCAATATAAAAATGAAGAATATTTCTAGACAAACCATGGATTTTTTTATTCGTCAAGGCCGATATGATGTCCTACAAACGGATTATAATGGCATTGTCAAATTAGAAATGAGACCGATGCCTAGAAAAACCATTACCACTCGGTATGGTGCATGTGAAGAAGATGTTTTATTAAAAGTGTATGTTCCTACCCATGTAACTGTTAGCACCGCTGGAAGGAAAGTATTGGCTTTAAAATAGGGCAGTTAAAATTTGCAAATGATGGTTTGATGGTTGAGTCCCTTCAGCAGAAGAGAAAGCGGTGGTCACCAATTAAAACAGGGCAGCTTAACCTATGTTAAACTGCCCGTTAAGAAAGAAAGATTCGATATTTTTTTATCGTCATTGGTCATTTGTCAATAGTCATTTTGTATGCTATACCAATAACTATTGATTAATGACTAAATGACTAGATCAGTCTACATTATCGTGTAAAAAAGTATTACTAGTATTTATCTCCGCTTCTTCCTGATCTGAAACGGTCCAGTTGGACATAGCTTCCTCAGAAGAATGTGGAATATTTTGCAGCTTTACATTACGACGTAAATAAGCAGGTTTATTTTCTAAATCATTAATTACCTGTGGGTTCTTCAATTTAGCTATACTAGATTTGATGTTCTCTCGTTTTCGTTCTTCTTTATCTTTTCGTTTTCTACGGTCTGTCTCTTCTTTATTCTTTTGCTCTTCTTTCACATAAGGATCTTCATAAGAATACTGTCCTTTTTTGTATTTATCTACCGTTGACTGTATATCTTCAAATTCAAATACGGTTACTTTCTCACTAGAAGATGCTTGGCTTAAATCTACCAGATCTTTTTTTTTAGGAGAAAAGTCAGGCTCATCTTCATCCAATTTAAGTACTACCCTAGTATCATCTTCTTTTTCGATTTTCTCCTTCTTACTTTCAAAGCCTGTTGCGATAATGGTTACGCTAATGCTATCTCCTAATGCCTCATCAAAGCAATTACCCCATATTAAGTTGGTACCAAAACCAGCTTCTTCTTGAACGAATTCTGTGATTTCAAAAATCTCATCCATCGTTACCTCTTTTGTACCAGAGGTGATATTCAATAAAATATGTTGTGCCCCTTTGATATTACTATCTTCTAGCAATGGAGAATTTAATGCTTCATCTACTGCTCGCTTCGCACGGTCATCTCCTTCTGCTTTCGCAGTACCCATAATGGCTACTCCACTCTCTCGCATCACTGTATTGACATCTTCAAAATCCACGTTGACATAACCTGGAACCGTAATAATTTCCGCTATTCCTTTAGCAGCAGTTGTCAGAATACTATCTGCTTGACCAAAAGCTTGTGTTAAGGATAAATTACCAAAGATGCGACGCAATTTATCATTGGAAATAACGACTAGGGTATCTACATATTTTTTCAACTCCTCCAGTCCTTCCATCCCATGTGTCGTTCTTTTTCGACCCTCAAAAGTGAATGGTAAAGTGACAATTCCTACGGTCAATACACCGATCTCTTTAGCTGCTTTAGCTATAATAGGGGCAGCACCTGTACCAGTACCTCCACCCATACCCGCCGTAACGAATAACATCTTGGTGCCATCACTTAGAAATTGAACAATATCTTCTAAAGATTCAATACAGGCTTGTCTGCCAACTTGTGGCTTAGAACCAGCACCCATTCCGTCTGTTAGATTGGGACCCAGTTGTAATTTTACAGGAACAGGGCTCACCTCCATCGCTTGGATGTCTGTATTGCAGATAGCGAAATCCACTCCTATAATACCTTGCTTAAACATGTGCGTAACAGCATTACTTCCGCCGCCGCCAACGCCAATCACTTTGATAATAGAACCTTCATCTTTTGGTAAGTCGAAAATCATGATTCGATGTTTTCTCCGTTTAGTAAATTGTTGGTTTCCTTTAATTGTGTATTTGTTTAACTGTTTATTTGTTTAGTACGTAAACAAATAAACAATTAAACAGATAAACATTCCTAATATAATTCTGCATCTGGTTCAGCTTCAAACCAGTCTTTGATTCGTTTAAATATTTTAGAATAACTTTTTTCTTCATTAGGGCTAGTCGAATTGGTGGTATTCCTAGCCACCGTCTCCTCTGCGAATGCCATTGCTTCAACAGGTACTTCCTCTATTACTTCTTTAATTTCATGGGTATAGGATAATTCTCCACTTTCCACTCTTTCAATACCTCTTAGTAACAGCCCTATACCTGTTGCATAAACTGGGCTATATACTTGCTCCGTATTTCCATGCGCTAGTTGCTCAGCAGGAATACCAATTCTAGCAGTAACCCCTGTATGGAACTCAGTTAGTTTATCAATATTTTTCAACAAAGCTCCTCCGCCCGTAAGGACAATCCCTCCAATCAATTTATTCGCATACCCTGAGCGTTGAATCTGAAACATCACATAATCTAATATCTCTTCCACTCTAGCTTGTATAATTAAGGCTAGATTTTTTTCCGAAATTTCTTTAGGGTCTCTACCCTTCAAACCTGGAATTGCTATCACTCGGTTATCATATACTTCTTCTGCTAAGGCAGAACCGAATTTCACTTTCAATTTTTCCGCTTGCTGCTTCATCACGGTACAACCCTCTTTTATATCTTTCGTGATGACATCTCCACCAAAAGGAATAATGGCGGTGTGTCGGATAATCCCATCATAGAATATAGAAATATCCGTAGTGCCACCTCCTATATCTACCAAGGCTACGCCTGCTTCTTTTTCTTCTTCGCTCAAAATAGAATCCGCAGAAGCAATGGGTTCAAGCGTAATATCCGCTACCTCACAACCCGCTTTTTCTATACACTTTTTAATATTATTGGAAGCCGAAATTTGTCCTGTTATAATATGGAAGTTGGCTTCTAATCGAATACCAGACATCCCGATTGGGTCTAAGATGCCTTGTTCATTATCCACCGCATATTCTTGCGGAATTACATGGATAATTTTATCTCCCGGTGGTAGTACCAACCGATACATATCGCCTACTAACTTATCAATATCTTTTTTAGAAATCTCCGTATTCACAGAATCTCTAGTGACCATTCCTTTATGATGTAAGCTATTGATATGCTGCCCTGCTATTCCTACATGAACAACTCTAAATTTTTGAGAAGCCTGTCGTTCTGCCATAGCGATTGCCTCTTTAATAGCATTCACTGTTTTCTCAATATTGGTAACTACCCCTCTAATCACTCCTTTAGAGGCCACCTTACCCACACCAATTATTTCTAATTTACCATGCTCATTTCGTCGTCCAGCAACGGCACAGACTTTGGTCGTCCCGATATCTAAGGCGACTACTAATTCTTCCTGTTTGTTAGTGTTGAATTCCATATTCAAAGTGTTTTCTTTTTTGAGGGTGTTAGAGAGATAGGCGTTTTGGTATTGTGGCATTATGGTGTTGTGGCTACTTACCACAAAGCCGTAATGCCATAACCCCACAAAGCCTACTTATTTCACTCCAACGACCTGACCATCATATCTCAGATCAATTGTTTTATAGATTCGCCACCCTTTTGTGGCAATTGCATTTTTATAAAAGATTTCTAAATTCTCTAGCTTATCCTCTATCTCTTCATACTTCCCAAGCAATATTTTTTGGTTGCCTAGTTTCGGAATGAGGATATATTCAATTCTATTGTTGACGTAAATCTGTTCCACCAAAGACCATAAAAAAGGATTTGCAATTACCTTTTGTCCCAAGTCATAAATATGGTTCAAAGTGTGTTCCTCGCGTTCCTTAAAATCAGGCACATACGGTGGAATATTCCCCGTTGCAATGAGTACCCTTGCCGTATAATTTTTTGATAATGGCAATCTCTGTCCCACTTCATCGAAGTAGTAACTCACCTCCATTTTATCAATAATTCTCAAAACTGGTACTCGTTGTTGTATGTCAATTTGAACGATATTCTCTGCATCAATAAAAGCATTTGCCCCCTTAACGAAGGGATAATTCTTTAATATCCGTTCTATTCGTTCCACGTTCACTTCGCTATGTCGTAGGCCATCTAAAGAATATCCAAAACTCTTATCTAATAATTCAAATACATCTCCCTGCGTTATCAAGTTTTCTCCATTTGGGAGTGCTTGGATTTTTACATTCACCGATTTAGTTCGCTCAACGTCTTTACGTTTTGCGGCGGCTATCAGCAATCCTACTATTAGTAATACTAGGGCTATCCAACCAAGAAATTTGAGGGTTCGTATGATTTCTTGTCTTTGCAATTTTTATTGATTATTGATTTCTGATTATTGATTATACCCAATAATTAATAATCAATAATTAATCAACTAATTTCAAAACCTCTGCTACGATCTCTTTCGCCGCATTAGGTTTTGCTAATAGAAGAATGTTCCGACCCAGCCGTTCTTTATTTATGCTGTTTCTCATAATATGAATAGCAGTCGGAATCATTCGTTCAGTTGCTTTTGAGTCAGGTACCAAAATGGCTGCATCTTTGTCTACTAGTGCTTTTGCATTTTGGGTTTGATGATCCTCCGCTACATTTGGAGAAGGAACCAGAATAGCAGGTTTCCCTACCATACTTAATTCAGAAATCGTCAGTGCGCCTGCCCTACATATCACTACATCTGCAACTGCATACGCCAAATCCATGCGATCCAAAAATGCTCGAATCTGGACATTGGGCAAAGCTGCCGTTTCTGAATTTTTATAATTTTCAATATATAATTTACCTGCTTGCCAGATAAATTGTGTGTCTTTTTCTTTTGCGATTTGACTGGTGTTAGCAGCCATTGCCTCATTCAGTGTTTTTGCTCCTAAGCTACCTCCAAATAATAAAATAGTTTCCTTTGTCGGATCTAATTCAAAATGCTGAACACCTTCTGCCTTTCGATGATCCAATTCCATAATGTCAGAGCGAACAGGATTGCCGGTCCAAACTATTTTTTCTTTTGGAAAAAATCGCTCCATTTTTTGATAGGCAACGCATATTCGATTTACCTTCTTCGCCAATAATTTATTGGTCATCCCAGCATAAGAATTTTGTTCTTGTATCAGCGTGGGTATTCCTAAACGATAGGCCATCTCTAACGTAGGACCACTTGCAAACCCGCCTACGCCTATCACTACATCTGGTTTAAATCGTTTTAGCACTCGTCTTGCCTTCCATAAGCTACTGATTAGCTTAAAGGGAAAAAGTAAATTTCGCAAAGTCAATTTTCTATGGAAACCACTGATCCACAAACCTTCAATGGGATAGCCCGCTTTCGGTACTTTCTCCATTTCCATCTTCCCTTTGGCTCCGACAAAAAGTATGTCAATTGTTGATTGCTGTCTCTTTAATTCATTAGCTATGGCAATGGCGGGATATATATGTCCGCCTGATCCGCCGCCGCTAATAATTACTTTCATATGCTAGGAGTCAGGGGTCAGGAATCAGGAGTCAGGAGTCAGGTAAGTCGCTCTGACTCCTGATCTCTGACTCCTGACTCCTTCAGTTATTTTTTATTCATCAATGAGCTTCCCTCCAAATTCAATTTTTCAATATTCTTACTTACACTTAGGATGATTCCAAAGGAGATACAAGTAAAAACTAAAGAAGTCCCCCCGTAACTGACTAAAGGTAAATTCAATCCTGTTACTGGTAATAGATTAACTGCAACTGCCATATTCGTCAATGCTTGAATGACCATACTCAAGGTCAATCCTAAAGCCAACATCGCACTAAATCCTTTGCTACTGTTGGTTACTAATCGAGCTACTCGAAACAAGAGTAGTAAAAACAAACTGATGATGATCATTCCTCCGAATAATCCGTATTCTTCACAGATGGTGGAGAAAATAAAATCATTGTAAGGATTCGGTAAAGAATTCCGCAGTAAACTATTACCTGGACCTAATCCGATAAATCCACCACTGGCAATTGCCATCATGGATTGTTGGACTTGATACCCTCCTTCATTATTATTGTAATCCCGAAATCTTTCTATCCAAGTATCCCTTCTTATAATTCCATCAAAGACTTCAAAATCTGCCAATATAATGAGGGTAGCAATCACTACAATTCCGCACATTATCAATAAGGCAATGTACTTCATTTCCACTCTTCCAATGAACATCATCAACATACAAGTAAAAAACAAAAGCGCAGATGTTGACAAATCTGCTGGGGCGATTAAGCCACATATGATAATTACCGGAACAATGATCGGCATAAATGCACTATTAAAGTCCCGTATATACTCCGTTATAGACAAAGCTTTTGCCAAATAAATAATCAGGGCTAGCCTCGCAAAATCAGATGTTTGGAAAGTTATTCCTACATAAGGTATTTCGATCCACCTTCTTCCTTGGTTTTGTCCTTCCAGTGCTAAGGTGTACATCAGTAAAGGAATTGCCAATAGGAACAAGGTCGCTGCCATTTTGGAATAGCGCATCGGATGCATCAAATAGCAGACATAGGTCATAAACAATCCGAAACCCAGTAGCACTAAATGCTTTGTCAAAAAGAATCCAATATTATCTCTATGATATTGGAATGCCAAAGTACTCGTAGAACTATACACAATGACCACTGAAAAAGTAGCCAACAAGGCCACGATCATCCAAATGACTGGATCGCCTCTTAACTCTGCTTGTATTCTACTTCCTAGGGACATACTCTATATTAATTTTGAATGAGCAATTTTGAATTTGCATACCTAGCACAACCTTCAAAAATCTATCATTCAGAATTATAATCAGTAAGTGTACACTTTATAAATGAGTGATTTTAAATTTTAGAATGCATTCAAAATTCAATCATTCAAAATTGAAAATTATAAACAGTAAGTGTTGTAGGGGGAGGTATAGAAGAAAAGGTGGATTATGGTGGGGGGATACCATTCTTCAGCAGAATAGTTACATATCAAACCTTCCTTAAATACTTTAGCCCGTAGTGTTATCTCAAAGGTTAACCCAAAAATGAGGTCAGACCGTCCGTGTGGACTGTCAGAAGTCAGATCGCTTCGCTGTCAGATAAGTTGTCAACATTATAAGTCTGACGACTGACAATGAACGAAGGGAATAGTCTGCCCTCTGACCTCTGTTTTTTTTACTACAAAACCTTAGCTTTTCTCGAAGGCTCTCTTGGCAAGTTGCGCCCAATTCTTTGACACGCAAAAAGATAAGTCCGTTTGTAGTTTTCTCATGGAAATCTAGTTGACTGATTATTAGTTATTTCAAAGCATAATCAATAATCAATCAACCAAAAATAGTATGTTGCTCTCTAGTTGTTAGCGTACTGTAATTCTTTAATCATCTGATTTTTAGGGTAATGATGGTTAGAATCGCTAGAAAAAAACCAACTATCCAAAACCGGGCTACAATCTTAGCCTCGTGAATACCCTTTTTTTGGTAGTGATGATGTAAGGGAGACATCAAAAAGATTCTGCGCCCTTCACCATACTTACGCTTGGTATATTTGAAGTAGGATACCTGCAGCATAACGGATAAATTCTCTATTAAGAATATTCCACATAAGATCGGTATCAATAATTCTTTTCTTATCAAGATGGCTAGAGTGGCAATGACTCCGCCCAGCATTAAGCTACCTGTATCGCCCATAAAGACGCTGGCAGGATAGGCGTTATGCCATAAAAATCCAACACAGCCTCCTAACAAGCAAGCACTATAGATCACTAGTTCTTCTGTATTAGGTAGATACAGGATATTCAGGTAGTCTGCAAACCCCGTATTACTAGATACATAAGCTAGAATCACTAGTGCACCACTAACGATAGCGGATACCCCAGTTGCTAGTCCATCCAATCCATCTGTCAAATTTGCCCCGTTTGAAACGGCGGACACCACTATTATTATTAATGGTATGAAAATTATGCCAACATATTTCAAAGCGTTATCACCTAGAAACCAAAGTAAGTCTGCATAATTCAATTCATTATTTTTCAAAAAAGGCATATTGGTCAAAGGCTCTTTTACATAAGCCCATTCCTTCACTTTTGAAGGGTTCTGTTCATCAATGGGTAGTTGTACTGTTTTAACAATATTCAAGTCTCGATCAAATGCTTGCTCTAAGTCCATTCGGACGACAATGTCATTGCTATATAACATCACCAAGCCCACGATAGCCCCTAATACGATTTGACCCAGTACTTTGAACTTCCCTTGAAGTCCTTCTTTATCCTTTTGGAATACTTTGATATAATCATCCGTAAAGCCAATGGCTGCCATCCAAACGGTGGCGAATAACATCAGCAATACATAAGTATTTGTTAAGTCATTTAGCAAAAGACAAGGTACTAATATGGCTAAGGCAATGATAATACCTCCCATAGTTGGCGTACCTTCTTTTTCTTTTTGTCCTTTTAAGCCTAAGTCGCGAACTGTTTCGCCGACTTGTTTTCTTCTTAAAAAATCAATCAGTTTTCCACCAAAAGTAATGGAAATCACCAATGAAAAGATAGAAGCCATTGCAGCTCTAAAGGTGATGAATTGAAAGAGCCTTGCTCCTGTCAATTCATAAGTTTTCTCAAGCCATTCAAATAGATGGTAAAGCATAGTTGGTTAATCCAGTAGTCCGTTTAAATGTCCGCCTCCGTATCCATTTTCAACTTTTAAAATAGGGCGTTTCTTGTTAAGTAGAGGCGAATGTATTGCATTGTTACTACTTAGGAAAACTTTTTTGAATCTTTCCTCAATAATTGGAATATATTCAAAATTAGCTCTATTTTACATGCCCATTTTCCGATCATGTTTTGCACTTGCTAGACCATCTTCTAGCGGTAAAAAAACAGTAAACAGCGGGTATCCGTTAACTTTTATGTGGATCGTTAATTAGTGCCTTTCCAATCTCCATAAAAAAATACCTGCTGTAAACTGTTCAAAACATCAATCTGAGAATGATAATAGTTCTTAACACTGACAAAATTCTTGAATAATCAAACCTTGTCAGTTCTTTAAAAGGCGTTGGGTATGCAGCTTTGCTTCTATAAAATCAGTAATTGCGACTTACTAGTTGTATAGTTTCCTCAAGCACTGCTGCTACCTTCACGCAGTTTGTTTATTAAAGTCTGTTTATCGTCAAAAGGAAACTTTTTCCCTTTTATTTCTTGGTATTTTTCGTGCCCTTTTCCAGCTATGAGAATAATGTCTCCCTTCTTAGCTAGCTTACAGGCCGTTTTTATTGCTTGTTCTCTATTTTCAATAGTCAATACTTTATGATCCTGATCTTTCGGAATACCTGCTTCCATTTGTGCAAGAATGGTATAAGGATCTTCCGACCTTGGATTATCAGAGGTTAGTATTACAGCATCACTTCTTTCACAGGCTACTTTTGCCATGATGGGTCGCTTCTTGTCATCTCTATCTCCTCCACATCCGACCACTGTGATTATTTTTTGTGTTTTCTTGGCTGTTTTTTGGATCGTATCCAATACATTTTCTAAGGCATCTGGTGTATGAGCGTAATCTACAATACCCACTTTATCATTCTCCACAACGGTATCAAAACGCCCCTCTGCTGCTTGTAAATTACTGAGCAACAACAATACTTCTTCTGGATCAGCCCCTAATAACTGCCCCGTTGCAAATACGGCTAGCAAATTATAAGCATTGAATACGCCTATTAATCGACAGAAAATAGCCTGATCGTTAATAGTTAGATGCAATCCTTCGATTCTATTTTCGAGAATCTTGGCTTTAAAATCTGCCACTCTTTGTAAGCTATAGGTAGCAATGGTTGCTTTTGTATTTTGCACCATTATCCTCCCTTGCTTATCGTCAATATTTGTCAATGCAAAAGCAGAATTGGGTAATTCGTCAAAGAACTTTTTCTTCGCCTTTATATAGGCTTTAAAAGTCTCGTGGTAATCTAAATGATCGTGCGATAAATTTGTAAAAATGCCTCCACGAAAATGTAATCCTTTCGTTCGATTTTGATGAATCGCATGGGAACTAACCTCCATAAAGGCATATTCACATCCTGCTTCTACCATTTCTCTTAAAAGGGAATTAATACTTAGAACATCGGGTGTAGTGTGTGTAGCTGCGAGCGTGCGTTGAGCTATTTTATTTTCAACGGTTGACAAGAGTCCTACTTTAAATCCTAATTGGGTAAAAAGGTGATACAACAAAGTAACACTTGTCGTTTTACCATTGGTGCCTGTAACACCAATTAGTTGTAGTGATTTTGACGGGTGCTCATAATAGTTGTGAGCTACTTGACTCAAGGCAACTGAAGTATCAGTTACCTGTATAAATTGAATATTTCTCGTAGTGTTTTCCTGATCGGGTATGTCTTCACAAAGAACTGCAATCGCCCCTTGTTGTATGGCTTGAGGTATAAAATTATGTCCATCCACTTGCGTGCCTCGTACCGCAACAAAGAGACTACCAGGTGCTACTTTTCTAGAATCAAAAACTATTTGGTTGATTTCAATCGTTAGGTCTTCCAATGAATTTAGCACGGAAAGACCTGCCAGCAATTGTTCTAACTTCATAGTGTGAGGGGCATTTTAGATTTAAATTTAAGAGTAAGACTCAAATTCAAGCTCAAAAACCCTATGATATGACTCTTTGATACACTTAAATTCATCCTAAATAAATCTTAATCTGCTGCCCTCTTATTCTAGTACCTGGGATTATAGATTGTCTGACTATTTTTCCAGCACCTTGTACAGAAACTTCTAGTCCTCGATTCTCTAAGATGTAAATGGCATCTCGCAATCCCATTCCAACTACATTCGGAACTTGTTTGTCGGGCACAGTGCGTCGTTGCAAATTCAATGAATCTGTGTCCGCCACAATAGCCGTCCATTCTTCAGAAGTTGGGGGGCGGTGTTGCAATCCTAAATGTGAAATAATAGACTCGAAATCTTTTCGGTAGCCGATATTTTTGTCGGGTAATTCCTTAGTTCGGAGCAATGAATGATTATTGTTGGATATGGATTGTTGTTGCATGGAGTCGTAGAAAGCTGTTTTGGTTTCAAAACAACGATCTGCAATTTCTCTAAATACAGGTCCTGCCACATCTCCACCGTAGATGCTTACTTTCGGATCATTTACTACGACGATACAAGAATAGACAGGATTTTCTGCTGGGAAGTACCCTACAAAAGAAGCTACGTGATGAATTTCATTTCCCCTAATTTTATGATAATTAGCTTGGGCAGTACCTGTTTTGCCGGCGAATCGATATTGATTAGATTGTAAATGCGCTGCTGTACCTCTCAATACTACTCCTTCTAATAGTTCTTTTGCGGCTGCAATCGTCTCTTTGGAAGCAATTCTTCTAGTCACCACTGTTGGTGGAAACTTTTTGACTTGTTCTCCAAAGAGTTGCAATTCCGAAACTAAATGAGGTTTCATCATTAAACCGTCATTCGCAACTGTATTATAAAGTGTAAGTAATTGTAGCGGTGTCATCAGAGATTCATACCCAATCGCCATCCAAGGCAAGGTGGTACCACTCCATAAATCTTCTTTATTGTAGGCTTGTTTGATGTAGGGTTTTTGCTCTCCTTTTATTTCCACGCCAGTTGGCAAGTGCAAGTAAAAAGATTGCAGGCGTTGGATAAATCGCTCTGCACTACGTTTGTTTTTTCCGTAGAAGTGATTGATTAATTTCGCCATCCCCACATTGGAAGAAATCTCGAAGGCACGTCGGATAGATACGGTGTCTGAGACAAATGATTCTTTACCAGAATCAACTAAGGTCTCTTCGTAAAACTGGTATTTACCAGAATCAATTTCAATTAGGTTGTCCAACTCAATATGCCCATCTTCTAATAAAGCCATGATGGAAGCAAGTTTATAAGTAGAACCTGGCTCATAGCGCCAGCCTATCCCGAAATTGAATAATTCTCCATATCCGCCACGATCGTTTTGTTGAAGGTTAGCTATTGCTCTAATGGCACCCGTTTTAACTTCCATCACAATGGCTGTTCCGTGAGCAGCATTCTGACGTTCTAGGGCATCATACAAAGCATGGTGAGTAATATCTTGTAGATTAATATCAATAGTAGTAACAATATCTTTTCCCTTTTGGGGTTCAATTTGCGTTAAATCCCCAACAGGAATCCAGTCTCCACCTGCCAAACGATACATCAATCGCTTACCAGATTCTCCTCTTAGTTCGTTATTAAAATATCCTTCTAAACCAATATTAATATTCCTTCCAGTATCCACTCTACCGATCGTACGGTGAGCTAAAGAATTGAAAGGTTTTTCTCTTTTGAATCTTTCTTCTGCAATTAAACCGCTAGCATAGCGATTTCCTTGATTAAAAATAGGGAATTTTTTAATACGCTCTAATTCTGCAAAATCTACCGAGTTCTTGATTTTCAAGTGCTTGTAGCCTTGCATTTCTCCTCTTCGACCACGTTCTAAGTAGTCTTTCCAGCCTCCTTCTGTTTTTTCGATATTGATACTAGCCAAACACCTAGCTAATGAATCAACATTTTCTTCAAATATTTCTTCTTCTACAATTGTAGGATCAAATCGTATGTCAAAGAACGGAAGTGCGGTGGCTAAAATACTGCCATCCGCAGCGAATATATTTCCTCTTTCAGCTTGAATAGGAATTTCTTCTAATACTAAGGCATCTCTCATTTGCTGCCACTTCTCTCCATCAAACACTTGGATGCGAATCGCCTGACCAATTATCAATAAGGCAAACAAGACCAATACAGAACCTACAATATAGACTCGTATTAGTATCTCATTTTTTATGTTGATAATCTTTGCCAATGTGTAGTTTGATTATTAATTACTGATTACTAATTATTAGTTCAAACATTGAAAATAATCAATAATTGTTGCTAGGCGTTATGGTATTTTGGTTTTGTGGCATTGTGGTGAAGCTTACTTTTACGAAACTCATCCATTCTACCAAAACACCATAAAACCACAATACCTAAATAATCATTCGACTACTATCTTAACAGGTTGCTTTCCTTTATTAGTAATGCCTTTTTCTTCTACGACTTTCTTCACTTCGGAATGTTTGGTATCAAACATCAGTTCCGATTTTAAAGACAAATAATGCAGGCGCAACTTTTGTACCTCTTCTTGTAAGGTTTGAATATCCCGAACACTTTTTTCGGAATAGTGTCTATTGGCGATATAAGTCGTTCCCAATAAACCTATGAAAAACACAAATGGCAAATTGGATAGAATCCATTTTGCACTAAGGGTGGTTAATGCGGTGTAGTCTGACTTTTTTTTCGCCACCTTTATTAGTGTTAAGTGGGGAATGTGGAGTTAGGAGTTTTTGGCACTCTTCACTCTTCATTCTTCCCTGATAACTTTTCAGCAATTCTCATCTTAGCACTACGTGCTTTAGAATTATGGGTAATTTCTTCTTCCGTAGGTACAATGGGTTTTCTACTGATTACCTTTAATGGTGAAAGGTTATTGCCGTAGAAATCTTTTTCCACTTCTCCTGTAAAATTGCCCGTTTTGAAAAAGCGTTTGACCAATCTATCTTCCAGAGAATGATAACTGATAATGACTAGTCTGCCCGTCGGTTTCAATACTTGCATGGCCTCTTCCAAAAACGTTTTTAACGCATTCATCTCGTCGTTCACTTCTATGCGTAATGCTTGAAAGACTTGCGCTAAGTATCGATTGCGGTGCCCTCTAATATAGGGCTGCAACAATTGTAATAATTGCCCCGAGGTATGGATGGGTCGAATTTTTCGTTCTGCAACGATTGCTTGCGCTACCGTTTTTGAATTTCTGACCTCTCCATATTTACTCAAAACTGTTTGCAATTCCTTTTCGGAATAGACATTTAATATATCAATGGCTGATTTTGATCCCTCTTGATTCATTCGCATATCCAGTGGCGTATCCTGACGAAAAGTGAAGCCTCTTTGCCCCTCCTCAAATTGATGAGAAGAAACGCCTAAGTCCGCCAAAATTCCATCCACCTGTGGATGTCCATATAATCTCAAAAACTGTTTTAAGTATTTGTAATTACTATGGGCTAATTGAAACCGCTTATCATCAAGCGCATTTTCTAAAGCATCTGCATCCTGATCAAAACCTATTAAATGACCTTTGTCATTTAGTTTATCTATAATGGCCTTTGAGTGTCCGCCGCCTCCAAATGTTGCATCTACATACACTCCCGCTGGCTGAATATTAAGTGCCGCTATACTTTCTTGAAGTAAGACTGGCACGTGATAAGATTCGTTTTTCAATTTTGAATGATTGAATTATGAATTTTGAATGTAGTTAATTCAACATTCATTCATTTAAAATTCAAAATTAGCGCTTACTGATCCGATGACCAACCAGACCCCGGCTCACTACTGACCTTAATATCAAGGTCCACTTTCTGATCCTCTTTTTTAGTCATCACTTGCTGTGAAAGACTGGAGAAATCCGCTGGTTCGTTTTTCAATTGTTCTTCGTAGGCATCTGCATCCCACACCTCTACCCTATCTTTATAGGCGAATAAAACAACCGCTTTTGTCAACTCCCCATATTCTTTCAATCGCTTCGGAAAAAGAATTCTTTCCGAAGAATCTGTATTGACGGTGGTCGCACCTCGATAGAAATATCTGACAAACTGCCGATTTTTCTCATCGTAGATGTTTAACTGATCAATTTCTTTTGTAATTTTATTCCAGACTTCTTCTGGATAAAGCATCAAACATTTTTCGAAACCTCTATTTATAACAAATGTGTAGGTTTCAGATTCGCCCAATTGCTTTAGGAGACCAGAGGGCATACGCAAACGCCCTTTAGCATCAATCTTGCAATCATATTCTCCTAGTAATTGAGGCATTCAAAATGTTGAAATTGGTATTTGTAGTTACTTTATGAATCAAAAGTATGCTTTTTTCCCACTTCTTCCCACTTTTTACCACTTTTTTTTGAAAAAAATTGGACAGCCAATGGTATAGGTCTATCCCATCCTTATTTTTATCATCTATTTGCTTAAATAACAAGGATTTAAATCGTGTTTTATCATCAAAAAATAGATAAAATCCAAGTATTTATACTAAAAAACTGGTTAACAGTATTTTATAAATCTGATTAATTATAAGCTAATATTCTGAGGTGATTATGACGATATTCTCCGTCAAATCGGTAGGAGAAAGCTAGAAAAGGCGTACTTACTGTTTATATTGAATGTCAAAGCAATTTTCTTTTCACAAACATATTGTTAAATACATAATGTTTTCCTTTCAAAAAGTCAAATCCAATACTCTCAATCTATATTTCTTCCCCATCTTATACTGTTTAGGAGGTAATAATCGCATCAAAGAACCTAAAGCAAAAGCCCCCCCTGAAAAAATAGCCAAACTTTTCCATTCGATTGGAGGATTGATAGAACCATAGATTACTTCATAAACTACGGGGACTAATGCGGATACTTGCATTCCTCTCCCTGCACTATTCATTGCACTTCGTTTTCTTTTTTTAATAGCAAGGATATTGGCAATGGGGATAATCCGATCTTCAAACACAATTGCCTGTGCCTCTATTAATACATCTTCCAGCTTTGCTTCATACCAGTAATCTGGATGATCTATTGTTCGTAAGAAAATCTTTTCTCCTATATACATCTTTGTGGTAGCCACCTTTCCAATTTTTTCTAACTGCAATACCTTCTGTCCATAGGTGGTGGTTAAACCTAGAAATAAAAAGCATAGGCAGGAAATAAAGCGAAGAAGTTTCATTGTATTATAATTTAAGGGGCGAAGAAATAACTTACCCAAATTTTGTCTCCCGCAAAGTCTCGCCAAGGATACGCTAAGGTACGCAAAGCTTGACCCTGGACTAAGATAGCGTACTTTGCGAAACCCTAACTGATAAGAAAAAGCCAAAACTACAGTCTTTGTTACCACCCAAAAGAGGTGGCGTATCCATGTACTATAAAGAGGTCGCCCTCTCCACCCACCAGAATTACTCTTTTAACTGTCACAGTCCATAAGTTTTTGAGCGATTTCGTAATATCTGAACCCCAAAGAGCCATTTTCAATAATTAACAAAAAAAAAATGTAATTTTTCCTTAAATTCTTTTAACGAAAAAGCTATCAATAAATTTTCACTAGGACGACCATCAGCCATTCCATAAAAAGATGAAAGAAAGTACATTATAAATGATACCTATTTTTTATTTCTATTCTTTGAAAGAAACTAGCCTGTCACGCTAACTAGTGAAAACTATTTTTTTTGATTTTTTATTTTTTAGAAGCATTCTCCTACTTGACAGTGACATCAAATCGCACTACATTTGATTCATCAAACAAAAACACTCCACCTCGATAAGGTAAACAACTCTAAGAACAAACATTTCTATCCTCCCTCATTTTTCCTCCTTTAAATTTACTTTTTCCCTCTTTCCTTACGCCTTTTTTCACGTTTCGCAAAAAATTAAATTTAGATGAAAATGTTTGTACTCTGCCTAGTAATTATTCTGACTGCTACTATCTTAAGTCTTGCTAATAGTGAGAGCACCCATAATTTGGAGATTCAAGGTATATATGATAACGGAAATATTAGTATTCCCAATAGTGGAAAAATCTTCCATAAAGGAGCAAATAATAAAATTCACATAGATTTTAAAGCAGTCGATGAAAAACTAATCAGAATACAGGTAGAAAAAGACGGTAAGGTTGTCTTAAAAGATGCCGTTAACGACCTTTCTAACAATGTGATTTACGAGATAAATCTCGAAAAATATGGCAAAGGAGAATATACGGTGGCACTGACCACTTCTCTAAAAAGAAAGATTGCAGAGACCTTTGTCATTCAATAAAATATACACATATTCATTGATTTGTAAAACTTGGACAAACTCTCCTCCTCTATTTTTCTAACAATTAATTGTTAACATAGCGTCCTTTAACCCATTAACACATCCACAACAAAAGCTAGGGATAAACACTCTCTTTCAAATAACACTCAAACTATTCCCCCAAACAAATAAACTAAAGACTCAGGGCAAGATATAAAAACTCAAAAGACTGTTTCAAGACAGTTGGTATGAACTAACACTCAACACTCAACACTCAAACTATTTTTCCTCCATCCTAAAGCTCAAAAACTAGTTATTAAATTAAGTCAAGATTCTCAAAAGCCGTTTATCCTCTCAAATAGAGAAATCATTAAATTATTAATGCACACATTCAGAAGGTTTTTAATCTGCGGATTAAAAACCTTTTTTTATTAGATTCTTTGATAAATCACGTGAAACGCTACAATCCGCAAATCAGATTGGCATCGAGCCAATCTGATTTGAACAAGGGATAGGTCAAAGACCGTTTTATTAGTCCTATGCTTTAAAATAATCCTCGCCACAGTAATCTCAAAAAGAACTTTTTCCCAATTCAAGAAGTTGTATTTTTGCAAACCTTTTCTTTAGCTATCGCCATTTTGGAATTGGTAGCTTGGAATTTGGAATTTTAAAATAAGGGGCCGTATTGGAATCGACAGGAAAGCCGTTTATTTAATAAGCATGTCGGAGCAGGATGTCTCACTCCGTTAACAAATGGTAATCAAAACCTTTTTAATTGGCAATCGTCAATTAGCTATGGCTGCATAAGACTAGGTCTTATAAAGCTTTTGTGCCTACGCTTGACGCCTGATACACAGCGTACCGTACATCAAACAACCCGCAGGCTAGTTGGGTAGGATGCTTCGACTACTCAGCGAAATTCAGAAGATAAGGTGATAGATTGGTTTGTTTTAGCACCTTCCTATCACTCGAAAATTTAAGCTATTACTAAACATGTAGAAAGTTTTTTAAATCTTTGTCTGGACGGGAGTTCGACTCTCCCCGGCTCCACAAAACACGAAAGCCTTCGGATGCAAATCCGAAGGCTTTTTTTATAAAGATATTTTCTATTACTCGCTGAATCTACCTATTTTCACCTACATTCAGCGAGTAATAAAACAATTCATGTCGAATATTTTAATAGGAAGGCAACAAGAGAAAACAATCTTAAAGAAGGCACTACAATCAAAGGAGTCAGAGATGGTAACAGTATTTGGTAGACGAAGGGTAGGAAAGACCTATTTAGTGAGAACGGTTTTTGAAAAAAAGATTGACTTAGAATTTACAGGTGTACAGGATGCAAGTCTTCAAGAACAAATAAGAACCTTCTCGCTCAAATGAATTTCTTCACCCTAAATTAGCAATGGCTTTTCTTACACTGCCATATTTTAATAAAGCTTCCTTGGCAGTTTCATAGGATAGTTCCGTCTCGTTCATTATCATCTTGGTACCTCGATCCACTAATTTATTGTTACTCAATTGCATATCTACCATCTTATTATCCGCTACTCTACCCAACTGAATCATGATGCTTGTACTGATCATATTCAGCACTAATTTCTGAGCGGTTCCTGCTTTCATGCGGGTACTTCCCGTCACAAATTCAGGTCCGACAACTACTTCTATAGGGTGGTCCGCCACCTTAGAGATAGGGGCATCTGGATTGCAGGTAATACAGCCTGTTGTAATATTTTCTTCTTGGCATTTTTTTAATCCATGTACCACATAGGGAGTCGTGCCAGACGCTGCGATCCCTATAACGGTATCTTGGGACGTAATGGAATATTCCTGTAGATCATTCCATGCTAAATCAATATTATCTTCTGCAAATTCCACTGCTTTGCGTATCGCACTATCCCCTCCAGCAATGAGTCCAATTACCCAATTATCGGATACCCCAAAAGTAGGCGGACACTCAGAAGCATCTACTATTCCCAAACGACCACTGGTACCCGCACCAATATAAAATAATCGTCCCCCAAAGCGCATCTTCTCTACCACTTCCTTGACCAAAGATGCTATTTGAGGAATGGCTTTCTCCACGGCATGGGGCACTGTTTTATCTTCTTGATTGATATTCGACAATAACTCGACTACCGACATCTTCTCCAGATGTCTATATTTAGAATTTGATTCTGTAACTTTTTTCATAATTGCTTACATTTTCTGAATCTTAACAATCTCAATTACCGGAATTTGATTCCCTCTGCCACAAGGCGATTGCTCTAGGGTAGGTTTATAAGTAATATTTACACTAATGCCCTGTTCTTGGTATTTCTCCGCTAACTGGTCGGCTCTCATATTTATAATTTTACCATCATCCTGCATAGAGGCAATCACCCATCCACAACCATCTACTTTTGGGTCACCCATAAACATAATTTTACCAGTAGCTTGGATTGGACAAGGCCCTTCCTTATACTTCACTTTTGCACAATCGGCATAGCAGCTATTGGGGTATTCTTTTCCATCTTTTCCACAAACAGGCTGATATAGCTCCATACAAACACAATCCGCACCGCTAGTAGCTTGGGAATTATTTAATTTCTTTGTACACTGCGTAAAAACAAATAATAACCCCATTAATAAACTGAATCTTAGCATTGTCTTATTTTTAAAAGTTAGCGTAAGTTTTTGAAAGCCACAAAAATGACCAAATTACCGC
>CALJIQ010000050.1 GCA_937973995.1 uncultured Saprospiraceae bacterium | reverse complement strand
ATCTCGTGAAATGGAGGCAATTTGCAAATCAGATTGGCATCGAGCCAATCGGATTTGCAAAAGGGTTTCTAAAGGGTCAGGTCAGGCTATGCCTGACCTGCCCCTTTAGAAACCCTTTTTTCCCTGAAATGGACTCAATGTCCATTGCAGGGAAGGGAACACGGGATTTGTCAAAGAACCTTTTTTATTTTACCTACAACTCGTTCACTCGCAACCCGCACTACTCTATACAATCAGGCGGCATAAATTCAATCTCCTGACAACAGTCAGGATTATCGTTAATACATACTTTGATAAAATCAAAGTCTAAACCACTCGGTGCAAAACTGTCCAACCTAATCGGTAAATCTGTAATAGGAAAGAAGTCAATTAATTGATCGCCTCTCACAAATAAATCAAAAGATTCATTCCCTGGATTATCAATTTCAAAATTGATCTCTAATACATAAGTGCTATCAGAAGTACACTCACCTACCTCTGCCATTAAGTTAGATATTTCGCAAACTTCTTCCATAGTGGTATTATCATTGATACAACTTGGTGGCATAAATTCAATCTCCTGACAACAATCTGGATTGTCCCTAATGCAAATCTTAATAAAATCTTCCGCTAAACCACTGGGCGTAAATTGGTCAAAGCGAACGGGTAAATCTGCTAAGGAATAGGATTCCAGCAATTCGTCCTCCCTAATGAATACATCAAAGGATTCATTACTAGCATTGGTATGACCAAAGTTGATTTCTATCGAATAGGTACTATCCGATGAACAGTCCCCTACCTCCACAATTAGTTCTCTAATTTCACAGACTTCTTCTACCATTG
The DNA here is from genome assembly GCA_937973995.1 of uncultured Saprospiraceae bacterium. Classification (GTDB taxonomy): domain Bacteria; phylum Bacteroidota; class Bacteroidia; order Chitinophagales; family Saprospiraceae; genus JAFMDF01. The sequence goes on along the minus strand of CALJIQ010000050.1, from coordinate 3,255 downwards.
TCGTGTCCATATCCATGCCTGTATCCATCCCCATACCAGTGTCCGTCGTGTCCATATCCATACCAGCCCCGCTACCCAAACAGCTAGTACTTGGGAATTCAATGACTTTACAACAGGCTGGATTACCCGTAATACAGACTTTGACATAATCATCATCTGACCCACTAGGTTGGAAATTTTCTAGCTGTAGGGGGAGTTCTTCCAAGTTATAAGTTCCAAATAGTTCATCATTTCTAAGCAATACATCATACGTTTCACTACCGGGTTCTTCGAATTGGAAGTTGATTTCCAGAAAATAAGTACTATCGCTGGTACAGTCTCCCGAAGCTATCGTAAGAGAACTTAGTACACAATTTGACATTACCCCTGTACTATCCATACCCATGGTGTCCAATACGCTACTTGTATCCATTTCCTCACATACAGGAGGCATAAATTCGATCTCTTGACAACAACTGGAATTATCCGTGATACAAACTTTTATAAAGTCAAATGATTGACCACTAGGTTGAAAATTGTCTATTTTTTGTGGAAGGCTAGATAGTCTAAAAGAGTCTACTCTTTCATTACCCCGCAAGAAAATCTCATAAAAAGAATTATCGGCATTAGCAGCTACAAAGTCTAGCTCTAAATCATAACTTCCATCTTCATTGCAATCCCCCAATTTTACTTCTAAATCGGAAAGTCCACAAACCCTAACCACCCCTTCTTCATCGGGAAAAAAATCGTCCGAGCAGCTAAAAAGTAATAACAGCGCTAATAAGAATAGTGATAACTTGTACATAAATTGGTTATTTACTAATAAATAGTAGCAGGCTAACGAAGCCTGACATACGAGAATTACAGAATAAGATGGGGAGTAGATACTATACAACTTTTGAAAAAATGAAACGTTTTAAAGGGAAGTCTAGTCTAACTAGTACTATTTTTTTCTTAAAATGCTATAAAGCCGTCAGAGTTGTAGTATTGTGGAGTGAGGTTTGCAGTCATTTATAGAGTTATTGAGTGTTATTTGGGTTATTGAGAGTTATTAGATAGACATTTTTAACTCTTAATAATTATTGTTCTCCTCCAACTACTCACATGCTAAAAAACACAAATATCATGCGATTTAGCCTACTTATATTTTTCTTTTTAAGCGGAACTTTATTGTTAATTGGACAGGAGTCCAAATTAGCGCAGCAGTATTATGAGAATGGGGAATATGAAAAGGCAGCCTCCATGTACCATAAACTCTACGAGCAGCAAAATTTTAATGATTATTACTTTGAGCGGTATGTAGAGTGTTTGATTAATTTAGAGGAATACGAGGAGTGTGAAAAAGCCATTAAAAAGCAGATAAAGAAGCGACCCAATCAAGTACAATTATATGTAACCTACGGTAATTTATTTGAACGACAATATAAAGAAGAAGAGGCACGCCAACAATATGAAAAGGCAGTAGAACAATTGACCGCTGACCGTTTTATTATCACCAAACTCGCCAATGCCTTTAGTCGCTTGACAAAATTTGATTTAGCCATTCAAGCATATGAGAAAGGAACGACTCTATTAAAAGACAATCAGGTGTTTGCCTACAATTTGGCAGACTTATATCGCCGAAAAGGAGATCATGGAAAAATGATTGAATACTACCTGAATAGTTTAGTGGCGAATCCTACTCGGATGTCTTCCATCAAAACCTTGTTCCAGCGATATTTGGAAGAAGAAGATTATAAAATTTTACAAACACAACTGTACGATCGCATTCAGAATGAGCGAGATGTCATTATTTATCCTGAATTATTGAGTTGGGTGTTTATTCAAAAAAAGGATTATAAAAATGCCTTCCGTCAAGAACGCGCCTTAGATAGAAAATTAGAAGAAAATGGAACAAGGGTCTATCGCTTAGCAGAGATTGCTAATCAAGATAAAGACTACGATACGGCCATTGCTGCTTATGAGTATATTGTGGAAGAAAAAGGAGTTACCTCTAGTTATTATATTGGAGCAAAGAAAAATGCATTGGCTTGTAATCGAAAAAAATTGACACAAGGCTATGATTATACGTTAGAAGATCTAAGACAATTAGAAACGGATTACGAGACCTTTTTAAATGAATTTGGTCGAAATAAAACAACGGCTTCCATTGTCCAAGAATTAGCAGATTTAGAGGCCTTTTACATAAATGACTTGGCTAAAGCAACTTCTTTATTAGAGGAGATGATTAATTATCCAGGTATCAATCCTTCTTTGCAAGCAGAAGGGAAAATAAAATTAGCAGATTTCTATTTAATGCAGGGTGAAATATGGGAAGCCACCCTACTCTATTCACAGGTAGACAAACAGTACAAAGATGATTTATTAGGACATGAAGCTCGTTTTAGAAATGCCAAACTATCTTACTATGCGGGTGATTTTCAATGGGCACAAACGCAGTTTGATGTACTAAAAGCCTCTACCTCCAAATTGATTGCGAATGACGCCCTAGACCTTTCCATTTTCATCATGGATAACTTAGGTTTGGATACTACGGAGCGTTCTTTAAAACTGTACTCAGAAGCAGAACTATTGGTTTTCCAAAATAGATTTGACGACTCCTTCCAAAAGTTGGATTCTCTAACAAACCAATTCCCAGAGCACACTTTAAAAGATGATGTTTATTATCTAAAAGCCCAAGTGTTTACCAAGCAGAAAAAATATGAGGAGGCGACGGCGATGTACGAAAAAATCATTTCAGACCATGTTGAAGAAATTCGTGCAGATAATGCCTTGTTTGAATTAGCAGAGCTTTATGAAAATCAATTACAAAAACCTGACAAGGCTAAGGAATTATACGAGCGCATCTTTATTGATTTTTCTGATAGTATCCTAGCCGTAGATGCTCGGAAGCGATTCCGAATACTTCGAGGGGATAATATTTGATGTACTGAAAAATCACGTTAAAATTGTAAAAAAATATAGGGTCGAAGTTGCAAACTTTGACCATCGCATCGACCATCGCACCTACCGTATTATCTACTTTTTCTCAGCAGTAATTCTTTACAAGAAAGCCCTAAATTGCTAGGGCTCTAAATTCGTTCTCCCTCCTTTATCCAAATTACGGAATATCTTTTATTGGAATATTTTTTGCTTCTTAAGTAGTGTGACATTATTAATTATTGATTATTAATTATTTTCCAGACGCTACTGAACACGCCTAATTAGCTAATAATCAGTAATTAATAATCAATCAACTGAAAAGCAAAGTTGTTAACTTATTTTTGTCAGACTACT
>CALJIQ010000049.1 GCA_937973995.1 uncultured Saprospiraceae bacterium | reverse complement strand
GAGCGATTTGAAAAGCGTTTTTTCAAAAAACGCTTTTCAAATCGCTCCCTCTAAAAGAACCTCATTGCCGAACTTGCGAAGCAAGCGAGGCATAAAATTTATAGTACTAGCCTCGACTGTTAAGCCCGAAGTTTCTCCAGTCGATAAAATTCCCGAAAGCTAATCATCCGCTGCTGTTCTTCATCCCACAATTTATTATGTACCGTTTTTAAGCTCTCCCTAAAAGATAACTTATGTACATATTTCTGTAAAATGGGATTCTCTTTTGCACATTTGGGTAAATTATAATTGGGAATTTTAGAACTCAGATGATGGATATGGTGATACCCAATATTACCCGTCAACCAGTGAAATACCTTTGGTAAATTATAATAAGTGCTTCCTCGAATAGCGGCTAATAAATAATCCCATTTATCCCCCCATTGCATATACGTCTCTTCATGCTGATGTTGAACATAAAAAAACCAAAAAGCAGTAACACCAAAACAAAATACAATAGGTAGATGAACCATGAAAAAATTTGCCCATCCTAGCCAAGAACCCAAAAAAATAAAGATACCCGCTAGGGCAATGTTATTAAAATATTGCGCTCGATGAGCAGATTTCCATCCTTTAAAACCGATAAAAGGATACCGATTGGACAGGCAGAGATAAATAATCGGAACGATAAAAAACAGGAATACAGGGGTCCGAAATATTCGATAGAATAATTTTTTGTGCAGTGGCAGGGCACGAAATTCGCTAACAGTCAGAAAGTTTATATCTCCAACATCTCTATGATCCAATTGACCAGTGTGTCCATGATGATAACTATGCACTGCCGCCCAATATCTGTAAGGAATCGAACTAAATATACTACATACCCACCCTACTCGATTATTCCATTTACGAGCCTTAAAAAAAGACTGATGTCCACAATCGTGTTGAATAATAAAAATCCGAACTAGAAAAAAGGAATTAATGATCGCTAAACCTAGTGTAATCCAATACGACCAAGACAACGAGAAGTACATCAACACCCAAAGACCGATGAAGGGCAAAAAGGAGTTTAATACTTGTATAATTGCTTTTTGTGTATTTGATTTTTTGTAAGGCTTTATGATCTTCGCCCAATCCTTTAGGGCTTCTTTAATCTCTTGATCCATATATTTCAGTTAATTAAAATCGTTGGCTTTTTATTACTAGGCGCCTAGTTTCGGCGTCTCGTAATAGGTTTATTTGGAGGCAGAAATTCTTACTGTAGAATCTACCCGTAGGGTTAGTAAACTTTCGGTTAGGCGGGGATATTGTAGTTTGGCTTCAATAATAAGACAACTGAGCAATTTTAAATGTGACAATATGCACTATTTTTTTCTAATTCATTAAAATAAAGCAAGGTATTTGAGCATTTTATCACTATGAGAACTTATTCCTTTTTATTATTTGCCAGCCTATTATTTTTTGCCTGTAGTCCAAGTACAGAGACGATTGAAATTAAAAATGAGGCAGGCATCCTAACAGAACGATATACCCAAGACACTAAGACTGAACTTAGGGTGGGTGTCAGCTATCACTATTTTGAAGATGGCACGGTCCAAGATGAATCCAACTATACTAATGGTATTTTAGATGGAGAACGAAAGCTATATTATGAAAATGGGAAGCTACAAGCTATTGAGCGATATGACAAAGGAATTTTCGCAGGTACCTACCAAGCTTTTTATGAAAATGACAGCCTAGAATTGGAAGGACAGTACGTCAGTGGTATCATGAGTGGTGCATGGAAACGGTATTACAAATCAGGTCAACTAATGGAAGTGGTGGTATTTGAAAAAAATGAAGAAAACGGACCGTTCATTGAGTATTATGAAAATGGAAAAACCAAAGCAGAAGGCACTTACCTAAATGGAGACAACGAACACGGGGAACTAAAACTATACGATGAAACAGGGGAGTTGGAACGAAGAATGAATTGTTTAATGGGACGTTGTGAGACGATTTGGCAAAGAGAAGAAAAAGAGATTTAAAATAATGGAGAATTGAGAATGAAGAATTGAGAATTACGAGCGTTGTATAAATTCTCAATTCTCCATTCTCCGCTCATCCAACCATTCCTGCAAAGCAATACCTGTGGCTGACCCCCACCCTCTAGCTTTTTCAATAGGCACCAATTTATAATCCGCTAATTCGTCTCCTTTGGTAATAGGGCCACTTGCTTTGACATGATAAATCATGATGATTTGATTCATTTGTTCAAAAGACCAGTGCCCTCTAAATTCTACAATTTCTCCTTTCAATCCTACCTCTTCTTCTATTTCTCGAAGTACTGCTATATCAGGATGTTCGTGTTTTTCTAAAAAGCCAGTCACTAACCCATACCAATGAGCGGGCCAGCCTACATTTTGTACCAGCACTACGCTATGTCCCTCGTACTCCACAATAGCGCCTACTACGGGGGTTGGATTTTCATACTGTACAAAGTTGCACTCCTCACTGACACAGCCCATATATCCCTCCTCATTTTTAGCTAATTTGGAAGTACACATTGGGCAGAAATTATAGGGTTTAGCCATATCTTATAACTTAATTATTTTTTGTATTAGCACTCCCTCTTTGGAAGTCACTTTTAACCAATAGGTTCCATTGGTCAGGGTAGATAAATCGAGGGAATAATTATTATCCAGAAATTGTTGATTCGGATGATAATAAACTTGCTGTCCCGTAATGCTAACTAACTCAATATCAACAGGTGAACGGATTGGCAAAGATAAACTAATTCTTAAGTCGTTAGTGACTGGATTTGGAAAGACCGTAATGGAGGAAACAGGCAGCAATTGAGTGCTAGTGATATATACTCCATTCAGCGCCCCAGGCGTACCTGTAAAATCATAAGTTGCCCAATTATCTACTATTGCATTATCCATTTCAGGATTAACTAATTCTAAGGTAGGACCAAATCCATTCGCTGTTTCTGGCCAACCCATATCTGGTAAATAAGTCAAGGAATCAATTAATTGATTACTGGCATTATATAAACGTATCAACTCTCCATCACTACTTAATTTAAAATCAAAGTCCCCTATTTGGTTTTGAACCATAGGGAAATGCTGTTGAAATTTATCAGTACTATTGGTCAATACTAAATAGCCGTTGGCAGGTACTACCGTCCCTTGAGGCAAGGTAAAATTGTGCTCATCATTGCCATCCTTAAATATCCAATTAGAAATGTTTTGATCAACTGACCCTCGATTGTATAGTTCCACCCAATCTCCCGCATTTTTTTCGTCATTAGAATTATAATTGATCTCATTGAAAATAATATCCGTTTCTAAAAAAGCGGCAGCATTTCTCTTGAAATGAGCTGTAATAGTTAAATTTTTGGTAGGATCAATTGTTACTGTACTTTCCGTTGAAGTTATATCTCCTGACCAACGATCAAATAAGTACCCTGCTTTAGGGAGTGCCTGGAGACGAATGGGAACAGATTGAAAATAAATGCCTCGCCAATCCGCTTCTGTTAAGGTTAGCGTATTTAATTGCACACTTCCTTGCGAATTGTCTTCCACTCGAATTCGTACATTGCGTTGCTCGGGGAGATTAAATTCTTCTTGAATAAAGTTTCTCATATGAAATAATCGCTGGTCAGCAAAAGTCCTCATGGCATTTATTTTAATCTGCCAAGTCTGCATATCTGTACCAAACCATCGATTGATATGTCGAGGCATCTCTGGCCGTATCCTGTTTGCATTTTCAACAATTTTGTCTTTCACTGCTGAAGGCTGAAATCTTGTATTCAACTCATCTGCAAAGGTGTTAATGAATTGATTTTGAAAGCCTTCATTAGTCATCAACTTCCTCAACAATAAAGTAGACCAAGGTGGATTGGGCCAAGCAGGACCAAATTTTGCGAGTGCAAAAGCTAGTGTATTATTTCTGTAATTTTGATTATTCCATATACCAAATCCAAAGTCCGTATCAAATAATATCCAGCGCCATTTTCCGTTTTTCGATTTCCAAAATTTAATATTATTTCCTGGCCAATCTGTATTATCAAAATAAATCTGAGCGATGTTATATTGAATATAATTGGCAATATCTACCTGGTTTTTTACTGCTTCATAATGGAACTGATTTGCTAAATTATTAGTGGAAATAAAATCAATCAATTGTTCATATTCTGTATTATCACCAAATATTATATCTCCGTTTTTTTCTAATAATGAAATGTCATTTGTAGGTACATCGTGTAAAGCTGCTAAGTAATGTTCATTAATTTTTTCTCGCATATTGTAAATACCCCAATATGCTCCATTCAAGTAAGCTACTACGGGATGCCCTGATTGTATATCCACATGAGAATTTTCCATTAGCCCCGTAAGAGTCAAATCTCTTAACATGGTATTCTGCCAATCGTTGCCAGAATTTCGCAGCACCAATGCTTCATAATTTATGTACGAGCGATCTTTAAACAAAGGGTATTCTAATGTTTTGATACCATATTGACTCCTAAAAAATAAGGATAAAGATCGCTGTTCAAATCCCCTACTCCATCCTCCAAATACTTTCACCCCAGCATTGGCAGAGAACCCAGTTGTTCTATCTTCTTCAAAAAAATCAATGTGTATAGGCTTTTCTACATCTTCCCAAAAATTAGCTCCAAAATGAGGAAATTCTTCTTCTGAGTTTGGTCCTCTTGCATAAATTCCATCTAAATAATCGAAGAAATCATCCTCTTTAAAAGATAAAGAAAGAATAGGTAAGTCATGTACGACCTCCAATAAATAGGAATGGGTTTGTACTTTACTTGGCAAGTGGTCTTTTCTAAAAATCGCCGCCTTGATAACCGTATTTTCTTGTACGGTAATTGGAAAATTATATGGATTAGAAAAAGGTAAAGGATCACTACCATTTTTGGTGTAGCGGATAATGTCTCCTTCTTGTCCACCTGATAATACTAACTCAAATTGATCGTCATACAAACCCGATTTTTTTGAAAAAACTACTTCTTCGGCTACAATACCAATAAGCCCTTCCCCTTGATTTGACCCATTAGGTGTGGCGCGTTCGAATACTTCCAATTGTGGAGTGCCATCAGGAAATCTACCAAAACTAATATCTGTATGTAAAGTAGGGATTGCCATGCTGTCTATGAGCGTTCCTTCTGCATTGAATAAATAGAGGGTCTCCCCTGATTTGATTTTAAAGTTGGTATGAAAAAAAGCATCAGTTAATCCTAATTCCACTGGGGGTACTTGTCCATTAGGTGCTTCTCCTCCAGATACGGATAGGTACGGAAGTATAGATAAGTCTGAAGAATTTGAACTGATATTGTGGACTTGTACCGCCAATACATTTTTACCTTCTTTTAGCAAGCCATCTGTATTTGCTATCACCACCTCCACTGCTTCTCCATTTTGATGTAATCTGGCTTCTCGATCAATAAAAGGGGTACTATTAAAAGGAGCTGGTCCTTGTGTAGCAGGTAGGTTTTCCCTTGCTATTTCTACTCCATTCAAATAGGCTACACAGCCATCATCATAATCTACGTGGAATAAAATTTCTTCTATTAATTCTGGTTGGGAAATTTCAAAGGATTGTCTTAAGAAGATCGCCTTCGTCCCATTTGCAACGATGGTGTTATCATCATTATCGCCATAGCCCAATCCTGTAACACCTGACTCCCAACCGCTATCATCAAACGCTATTTCTCTCCAGTTGGTCGCTGTAGTTGCAGTAGGAATAATGTATTGGCAAGAATCCCCCACTGCTACTACTGTCCGATAAACAAGGGGATTTGTTCGATCTTTACCAGAAGCAAATAGTAATAAAAAAGATTGTGGCGCAATATTCTCTTCCGGGAAAGTCCATTTATCAGGTTCATGTAGCTCATCTGAAATAGACCATCCTTTTAAGTTAATCAGTTCCTCTGAGGCATTGTACAATTCTATCCAATCCTTGGACTTCCCCTCTTCATCTTCCAAAGAACTATTATAGGGAGATACTTCGTTAATAGTAATCGTTTGGGCTGGAGCTTTTATAACAGACAATAGGAATATAAAACACCATATGCTTATCTCTAAAAATCTTTTCATACAAGCAATATATGAAAAATTGAGATACCATAAAATTAAGATTCTGACGAGGTGAAAGCTTTCTGCCGTTCCAATATCTTTTCTGCTTGTACTATATGCCGATAGTTATGATAAATCACTACTCGAAACGTATCCCCCAATCGCAGTTTGATGAACTTAGAAATACTAATCGCCGTTTTTGTTTTATTCAAATCTATCTTTCTGGCTTTATCCAATAATTCTAACAATTGTTTTTGTTGGGTAATGAATTTTTCTAATACGCCCTTGTCTAATTGACTACCTACTGGATTCATAGAGGCGAAAGTTTTCATCTTATTCAATTTCTCTTTGGGCAACATACTCTCTGCAAAATAATTCCCTAACCATCCACTTTTAAACCTAGAGGTATCGCTTGCTTTTTTTCCAGTTTGTAAACGCTGACTAATCTCAGGAATATAGAAGTCACCATATCTATTCAAATGTTCCATACACTCCAGAACACTCCATTTTTCAGAATTTTCTTTCCAATTTAACGCCTCCTTATCCATTTGTAGATATCGTTCAGCTTGATTCAAATGATCTTGGGTTCTTTGGATAAGGTCTTGGAGTAATTCTTTATTGGTGCTTTTCATGATTATTAGTTGAACGCGGAGACGCAGAGATTATTTTTCTTGGGATTTTTTTAAACGAGATAAAGTTTTCCTTGCACGGTCAGGTATTCATTTCGTTCTAATTGAATGTCTTTTGTCCAGAGTTGAGCATCCGATATTTTTTGGAGAAAGACAGAAATGAAATCCATAAACTGGCTAATTGTTAAAATAGTAATAAAGGGAATTAAAAATAGGCTATTTTAAACTAAAGAAATGAATATTGCATTATTAATAAGGCGGATAGTCCGTCTGTTAATTTTTATAAATTAGTTTAATTGACTAGGTGTTTTGGTATTATGGTGTTTTGGTCGTATGGTTGAGTTATCACAATCAAGAATGGGAGTAAAATTCGATAAAATTTTCGTAAGAGTAAGCTCTACCACAATACCGTAAAACCAAAATACCATAACACCTAGCCTATTATAAATTAGTAACAACAATATGAAATACCCCTTCACCTTAATTTTAAGTTTAGTTTATATCCTCGCATTTTCTCAATCCGCCATAGGCACTTGGAAAACCATAGATGACAAAAGTGGAGACGCTCGCTCGCATGTAGAAATTTACGAGCAAGACGGTCTGCTCTATGGTAAAATCACCAAGCTACTAGACACCGACCCAAGCACCCTTTGCGACCAATGTCCCGGTGATAAAAAAAACACCCCCATTATTGGTTTGGTGATTATAGAAAAGGTAAAACCCTACAAAGATTACTGGCGTAAAGGGAAAATCTTAGATCCTGAAGATGGGAATGAATATGGATGTCAGTTGTGGTTGGAAGATGGAACATTGAAAGTTCGTGGGAAACATTGGACGGGCTTATATCGGACGCAGACTTGGTATCGGGTGGAGTAGGTTTTAAACTCTAGTTTATATATGGAGCAAAGATTACAAAAGTTTTAAAAACTTTTGTAATCTCCTACTCAACCGTTACAATATTAGCTGACGACTTCTTTTTTTATTGCTATTTTCTTCTCTTCCTTATGCGCCCCATTCATGGACTGATGCGATTGATCGCAATAAGGTGGCGTCTTAGTCAACTTACAAGTGCAAAGTGACATCTTACGTTCTTTCTTCACTTCAAAAAAGACAGGTTTGATGCCTGTGCCATGATGCGAACCATTACAGAAAGGATTATCGGCACTTTTTCCACAAGCACAGTACAAATAATTGCCTGGTACTAAGGTAGTTTTTAGAGGTTCATTTTGTACATAAGACTGTTTTTCAAAGCCTTTAGAAATCTCGCTACCTTCTTTCTTAGACTTCAAGAAAGGATAATATAAATGAGCATACCAAGGGTCATCAGGATCATTTTCTATCCCATATTCCTCTGGATATTCACGGGTAATCAAAGCAGTACCAAATAATAAATCCCAAAAGAAAAAGGTGTTGCTAAAGTTACCATTCGGATCACTAATCCCATCTCTAGCGGTTTTGCCGTGGTGGGCAAAGTGAGTAGCAGGAGTAGAAATGGTTCTTTCTACCACCCATGCCAACGGATGCAAGAATTTATTCTGATACATAAAACGATCCCAACGGAACTGGCTATGCGCACCAATCACCACTGCATTTTTAAAAATCAATCCCAAAATCACAGCAGGTCCAAATCCTAAATAAGTCATAATCCCACCCCACCAAAGATTAGGCATAAAGGCATAATATAAAGCGGCATTTCGATAGGTAGCAAAAACCCCCATTTCAGGAGTAGCATGATGCGGGCGATGCAATTTCCATAACCATTCCCATTCATGCGCTTTTCGATGGTACCAGTATTGCATCACATCGTCTATCAGTAAATATACCGGAATACCTATTAGTAAAGATGTTCCCAAATAAGCACCATCCAGATTTGGAAAAAGGAAAGGCATGACCACATAAATAGACAGTCCCACCAGCATCGGTTGAATAATCGTATAGAGTTGAATAAACCCAATAGCCTCCTGAATCCAATCGTTGGTTCGCTTTTTACTCTTTTTAAAATTAAAAGCCCCTACAACTATATCTCCTACTGTAAATACCAATAAGATTCCTATTACGATGAGCTTAAACTGTTCTTGTGTGATGTTTTGAAGCATAACATTAAATGGTATTATGGTTTTGTGGTATTATGGCTTTGTGGCAGACCATACTACCAAAATACCATAAAACCACAATACCAATATTTAACCCGTAAGTTAAAACAAACCCTCGAAAAAATCGAGAAAAACAGGAATACATAATTTTTTTTTGTGAATCAAATATAATTTTCTAATTTCATTCCTCCTATCATCAAATAATCGAAATTTTATTTGTTTCACCAAAACAAATTTAGTGAGGAGTGAAGAGTGAGGACTACTCCTCATTCCTCACTCTTCACTTCTCACTATCTTTTGTTTCAAATTCCAAATTATGTCATACGATACAAAAAACATTAGGAATGTCGCCTTGCTGGGACATTCCGGATCCGGGAAAACGACTTTTGCAGAGTGTATGCTGTTTGAGTCTAATGCCATTAACAGACGTGGAACGGTGGAGGAACAGTCAACAACTTCAGATTACACGAACATTGAACAAGAGCGAGGAAATTCGATCTTTAGTACCTTAATGCACGCTAAATGGAGAGATTGTAAAATTAATATTCTGGACACACCAGGATTTGATGACTTTGTAGGAGAGGTAGTTTCTACCTTAAAAGTGGCTGATTTAGGAGTGATGTTGCTAAATTCCAAAAGTGGTGTAGAAGTGGGTACGGAGTTAATTTGGGAATACATTGAAAAATATAAAACACCAGCCATCTTTGTTATCAACCAATTAGATCATGAGAAAGCAGATTATGATAACACCCTAGAACAAGCAAAAAATCGTTTCGGTACCAATGTCCTTCCTATTCAATACCCTTTGAATGCTGGTACTGGATTTAATACAATCGTAGATGCGCTACGAATGACGATGTACGTTTTTTCAGAAGATGGCGGAAAGCCTGAAAAACAACCAATTCCAGAAGCAGAAATGGGTAGAGCGCAAGAAATGCACAATGCCTTGGTAGAAGCTGCTGCGGAAAACGATGAAGACTTGATGGATAAATTCTTTGAAAATGGTTCTTTAACAGAAGAAGAATTAGCTAGAGGATTGAGAATAGCCATCGCCAATCAAGAGATTTTCCCCGTTTTCTGTGTATCCTCTACGCTGAATATGGGTAGCGGTCGAGTTATGGGATTTATCAACGACATCGCTCCTTCTCCAGGCGACCGACCTGCCGCCCCATTAGAAAATGGCAGTGAGTTGGTTTGTGATTCTACAGGAGATCCTTCCTTATTTATTTTTAAAACGATCACAGAACCACGAGTAGGAACTGTATCTTATTTCAAATTATATTCTGGTTCTTTAGATGCAGGCGGAGAATTAGAAAATGTGGCTACTAGAACAACAGAGCGTTTTACCCAATTATTCGAAGCTAATGGTAAAAGCAGGACCCCTGTAGATAAATTATATGCAGGCGATATTGGCGTTACCGTAAAACTTAAAAACACCAATTCTAATCATACCTTGAACAAAAAAGGAGACGATAAAGAAATTCAAAAAATAACTTATCCTGCTGCCAGAATCCGAACCGCTATTCTGCCACCGAGCAAGAATGATATGGAGAAACTAATGAAGGCATTGAATGCTATCGCTTCGGAAGACCCCACCCTACAAGTAGAATTAGCACCCCATTTAAAACAAACCTTGCTACATGCACAAGGACAATTGCATTTAGATATTACCAAGTATCGGATTGAAAAGGTCAATAATATCTCTATGGGATTCGAAAAACCTCGAATCTCCTATCGAGAGACCATTACCAGAAAAGCCGATGATATGTACCGCCACAAGAAGCAGTCTGGTGGTTCGGGGCAATTCGGAGAAGTACATATGCGCATTGAGCCTTATACGGAAGGGATGCCACCTCCTAGCGGTTTAACGGTAAGAAAAGAAGAATTGGAGGAACTCCCTTGGGGTGGTAAATTAAATTTCTTATGGTGTATAGTTGGTGGATCTATTGATGCTAAATATGCTAATGCCATCAAGAAAGGCATCATGCAAAAGATGGAAGAAGGTCCATTGACGGGTTCCAGATGTCAGGATATTCGAGTGAGTATTTATGATGGTAAAATGCACGCCGTTGATTCCAATGATATGGCATTTATGTTAGCCGCTTCTACGGCTTTTAAAAGTGCATTTGACAAGGCAGGTCCACAGATACTAGAACCCATTTACGATGTAGAAATATTATGCTCTGATGAAGTAATGGGGGATGTAATGGGGGACTTACAAACTCGTCGAGCCATTATTATGGGGATGGATGCGGAAGGGCATTATCAGAAAATTAAAGCCAAAGTGCCTTTGGCAGAATTGTATCAATACTCTTCCTCGCTTCGGTCTCTCACACAAGGCAAAGCGAAATTTACTCGAACGTTTGCTGAGTACCAAGCGGTTACGCCTGATATTCAGCAACAGTTGAGAAAGGATTATAAGAATGTTACGGTAGAAGCATAAGAGTGAAGAGTGAAGAATGAGGAATGGAGAGTTTACACACTCTTCATTCCTCACTCCTCACTCTTCACTCTTCACTCTTCACTCTTCACTCTTCACTAACCTGTTAGACGCTCAAAATAAACCTCCAAGTCCATCAAATCTACGCCTCCACTTCGATAACCAATATACATATCTGGTCGAACGATAAAAAAGGCTTCTTCTTGAATACCTAATCCTTCAAAATATTCTTCATATCGCTTCTTGTCAAACTGTAATAATTCAATTTCCAAATCGGATAAGTCAAAGTAATTTTTTAGTCGAACGATGGTATCTTCCTTTCTTTCCGTGAAGAAATACAAGGCTTTAAAAGCAGTTCCTGAGAGCCATTTAAAACTATTACTAGCACTTGTTTCGAGATACGGAAAGCGATCCCCTGCTTGGGGAGCCTTGTTAGAAAATCCATCTATTTTATAATCTCGATTGATTGAACTATCTCTATAATTAATCCCTATTTGAGAAACCCGTTTAAAAGCAAATTCTCGAATTCTATCTTGGGTAGATACTGTTTTAAAAACCGATGGAAAAACATTCAATCGTAAAAAACGAGTAATAGGATTTTTAGACACGATCATCGAAAACGCCCGATCTGTACTTTTGACCAATTCCTGTGCAAAAGGAAGTCTTTCTTCATTATAGGTTTTGAGTATGCTATCATCTGCTTGTTCTTTTACGACCAATGCCAATTTCCAAGCTAGATTATAAGCATCCAATAAACCTGTATTCATACCTTGTCCACCTGCAGGACTATGAATATGTGCCGAATCCCCTGCCAAAAAACAACGACCTCTCTGAAAATCAGATACCACTCGATGGTGAATATTATAGGTTTGAAACCAGGTAGTATTACGGACCTTTAGATCAATACTCATCTCTTTCGTAATATCCGTAATAAAATCCTCAAAAACGATCCCTTTTGTATTTTCAAATTCAGGTGGTAAGGCTCCAATAATTCGGAATTTCCCTGCTCCTTTCATGGGAAAAAAGGCTAAAAAATCTTTTTGCTCTAAACAAATATGGAGTTCATCGTCTGCATTCTCCCAATCTACTTGACAATCTGCCACAAAGAAGGTCTGTTCATGGGTATCTCCTTGAAAAGCCATCCCCAATTGTTTGCGCACCATACTGCTTGCCCCATCTGCCCCTACCAACCACTCTGCAACTACTGTAAAAGGCTCTCCATGTTCATCTAGTAAGACAGCTTCTACCTCTGTTTCTGTTTGGCTAAGCGACTGTAAAGAAGTATTCCAAGTAACTGATTGATTTTCAGTCGTTAAAAATTGTTCAAGAATCGCTTCATTTTCGTGTTGCACCAAGATATGGATATAGGGAAATGGGCTTAACCCTTTGCCTATTTCCGCTAAATGAATTCGCTGTATGGGTTTGCCTTTGACTAAAAAATTAACAGCCTTCCCAATGCTACCTCTACGCAATGCCTCTCGTGCAATGCCCATTTGCTGATACACCTCCATCGTCCTTGATTGCACGCCTAAAGCCTTGGTTTCCGTAGTAATCCCTTCTTTTTTATCAATAATGACAAAGGGTACTTTGTGCCGCGCCAGTTGACAAGCCATCATGAGCCCTGTAGGACCTGCCCCAATAATTAAAACTTTTGTTTGTCGAGTAACCATATTTGTATTAAAATTCAAATGATGGAATGAAGCATTCAGCCATCATTCGGCACAAAGATATTGAGGGCGTACAAGAGTTGCTAAATCTATTTTTTTGGATAGCAAGCTACACTAAGTTAATTAAATGACGCTAAACCCTCGCCTAATGTACAGAAATTGTATTTTTGACAGGAATTCTTAGTGAAATCTGATTATTAAATATTGGTTATTTCCATGTAACAAATCTGTTTTGTTTGCCTAATAATCAATCAACCATTAATCAGTCAACCATCAACAGCAACAACCGCTTGTATGAAAATATTAAAATTACTCCTTTTAAGTAGTTTTATCTTCCTTTTTGCAGGTATTCTGCGTGGCCAAGATATACATTGGACGCAATTCACCATGTCTCCCCTTACTTTAAACCCCGCTTTGACGGGCGATTTTGAAGGCACTTTTAGACTAGCAGGGATTTATAGAGATCAATTTAACTTCGTGAGAAGTCAAAATCCAGGTGGAAAAGGATTTAGAACGCCTTCTTTCTCTGTAGATGTACCGATTCTAATGCTGCGAAAAAACGATTGGGTGAGTGCAGGTCTTGTTATGTATGCGGATAAGGCAGGTACAGGAGGATTGACAAATAACGGTTTTCTAGCGTCGGGTTCTTACCATTTAGCTTTAGATAAAAAAGCGAAAAGTTATTTAGTGGCAGGTATTCAGTTTGGAAGTGTCATTAGAGAAATAAAAGATAGACAGGCCTTAACATTTGAAGATAATATTTTAAATGGACAGCTTGGTGCGGCTAGTATTGATTTCACCAAAATTCCAGAGGACGGTGAAAACTATTCCGTTACTAATTTTGGACTGATGTATCGAACGGCTGCCAATAAACAAACAGATTTTAATTTGGGTCTAGCCGTTTCCTATATCACAAGACCGAATGGTACGATTACCGCTGGCGGAGGTCTAGGAGGATCAGGTGGCGAGTTTAAACGTCCATTAAAAATCACCTTACACGGTCAAATGGAGCGGCGCATGAATGATAATTTCACGCTTTATCCTGCTTTCATTTTCCAAAACTCTGCAAAAGTGAATGAGATCGCTTTACAGGCAATGGGTGGCTATAACTTAACGTTTAAAGAGAAGGCATTACAAGCTAAAGCAGGACTGGGCTACCGAGTAGGCGATGCCGTACAAGTATTGCTTGGTGCTAATTATAATGACTGGCAATTTGGTTTAGCTTATGATCTTACTACATCTGGATTGACTTCTACCAATAACCTTAGAGGTGGATTTGAATTAGCCCTTAGTAAAATCATTAAGATATACAAAGAACCTAATGTACCGCCTGTTCTTTTCTGTCCAGATTTATAGTGGATTTGATTATTAATTATTAATTACTACCATTAATTAATAATTGATAATTGAGTGAATTAATCAATCAATAATTAATAATCAATCAACCAAGATATGAAAAGTACAATCACCTTACTTTTCGCTATTCTAATAAGCGTTACCTCTTCTTATGCCCAGCCTCTAAACGGTGCCACCCCTAGGGCCATGCTAAAAACAGCACAAGCACAATTAGAAAAACAAGATGCCTACCAAGCAGCGGTTTGGTTTGAAAAATATTATAAAGAGACGAAGGATAAGGAAGTGAACCGTGACTTGGCGTACTTGCATTTGAAATTACGGGATTATAAAAAAGCGTCTACCACTTTCAAGCGATATTTGGGCAGCAGTAAGGACAAGGATAATAAATTCTTTGCTGATAGATTTGATTATGGTAGGGTATTGAAAATGAATGCCAAGTATGACGAAGCTTTAGAGCAGTTTGAGTTGTTCTTAAAAGATAGCCAAGATGAGGATAAGAACTACATGGCCGAACAGGAAATTAAAGGCATCAATATGGCAAAGGCTTGGGGCGTAACCGAAGATGACGGGGAAGAAGTAAATGGACTAAAAATTGAAAACTTAAAGAAATTAAATTCTAAATATTCAGAATACGGTCCGACCTTGTACAATGGTGAATTGTACTACTCAGGATTCGGCGAAGTAGATGAGGTGATCGAATTAGAAGCTGCTGAAACACCTTATGTACAAATATTCTCAGCTAGTAAAGGAGAAAAAGGTTGGAATGAAGGCGCACCATTGAATGTAAAAATCAATAGAGACGATTTCCAAACAAGTAATCCAGCCTTCTCTGCTGATGGAAATACGATGTATTTTACCAGAGCCTTACTAAGAGGTAATGAAGTAGAATTAAGTAAAATTTACTATAGTGAAAAAAGTGGTGGTGATTGGGGCGCACCCAATGAAGTGGTGATTGGATTTGATGGATTAGAATTTATAGGCAAAGAGCCTAGTGCTGGAGAATTATTCGGAAAAGAAGTTTTATTCTTTGTGTCAGATATGGAAGGAGGTGAAGGAGGAGATGACATCTGGTATGCCACTAAAAAAGGAACGGGTGTATTTGGTGATCCTGTCAATTTGGGTCCAAGAATCAATACCCAAGGAGACGAAGTAACACCATTTTACAGAGCAGGTGCTTTGTATTTTAGTTCAGATGGACATGCAGGGTTAGGTGGCTTAGATATTTTCACAGCTACTTGGGATGGACAATTATGGAGTGTCCCTGAAAATATGGGTAAAGGCTATAACACCTCTTTAGATGAGCAATCCTTTTTCTTAGATAAAGAAGGCTTGAATGGCTTGTTTGTTTCTAATCGTCCAGGTACCAGTTCTTTAAAAGCAAAGACTTGTTGTGACGATATTTATGCGATTGAAATTCCTCCTGTGGTGATTGACTTAGTAGCTAAGGTATATAATGACGATGATAAAAAAGGACTGAAAGGAGCAACAGTAGGCATTTATGAAGTTGTTGGTAGCACACCAGGTACTCCTGCTAGTCAGACCAATGAAAAAGGATTTGATTTTGGCTTTGGCTTAGAGCCAGAAAAAACGTATGTCGCCATTGCTACCAAAGAAGGGTTTATTCCTGATACGATTACTTTGAATACCATAGACATCAAAGAGTCTGTGGCAATGGAAAAGAAATTTTATTTAGAAGAATTACCGCCGCCACCCGCTCCAGAACCAGAACCTGCTCCAGAACCAGAATTTGAAGAAATAACGGTAGAGTCTAATCAGCCTATTCGATTATCGAATATCTATTATGATTATAATGATGATAAGATATTATCCTCAGCAGAAGGAGACCTAAATGTCTTATTAGATTTAATGAATCGCTACCCAGAAATGGTCATTGAGCTTTCTTCTCATACAGATTATAGAGGAAAGGATTTATACAATAAGAGTCTATCTCAACGAAGAGCTGAGTCTGCGACTAATTGGTTATTGGCGAGAGGCGTTGCCCCTAGTAGAATTATACCAAAAGGATACGGAGAAGCGAATCCTGCCACCGTAGCGACCGACCAAGTTGCAGAGTTTCCTTATCTTCAAAATGGTTGGGTATTAACAGAAGATTTCATCAGAGCTTTACCAACAAAAGATCAACAAGAAGGAGCTCATCAAGTTAATCGTAGAACGGAATTCAAAATCATTGAAGGCCCTACCACCATCTTAATTAAGCGAATGGAAAAACGCTTAAAGGAAGCTCCTAAAAAAGTAGAAGAACCTAAAGTTGCTCCTAAACCAACCTCCAAAACAAAAAAGCGACCTCCTAGAAAAAAGAAAACAAAAACTAGAGGTTCTAAGAAAAGAAATAGCAATCCTACTTCCGCAGGTACTCCGAAAATGGTTTTTGAAAAGGGATTTGTTGATTTCGGTACGGTTAAGCAAGGGGAGAAAAAAGAATACACTTATAAGTTTACTAATGAAGGGACAGAGACGCTAACTATTGAGTTAGTAACAGCATGTCATTGTACCACTTTGGATTATTCTACTGAGCCTGTTCCACCAGGTGGCAAAGGGGAGATTCATGTTATCTTTGATAGTAAGGATAAAACTGAAAAAGAACAGATTGATGTAGATATTATCCTAGAAAATGAAGACCCTGAAACGGGGTATCAAATTATAGAAAGAGTGTCTTATACTTTTGATATTATTATGGAGTGAGTGAGTTGCGAGTTAAGGTAAACTTTAAAAAAGGTGATTGGTTTTTGACTGATCACCTTTTTTTTATTTTTGAATCGCAGATTTCGTTGATTTTTAAATTGATTTCGCAGATTAGATTACTTTGATTTAAGGGCTTCGGCAATAAATAACCTACCCACATAGGTATTTCTCGCAAAGGATCGCTAAGGTTTCGCAAAGTACGCTAAGTTAGTTAAAGGTCTAGCTTTGCGTACCTTAGCGTATCCTTGGCGAGACTTTGCGGGAGAC
>CALJIQ010000048.1 GCA_937973995.1 uncultured Saprospiraceae bacterium | reverse complement strand
GGCAGTAGAATGGCTTTTGGATTCTAGTAGCATATCCTTAAATCGTTCTACCATTTTTTGATCTATTGCTCCAATGAAGGGATCATTTGCAAATTTTGTAAAACATTTGATCGAACATTGGTAGGTATGGTAGGTACTTGGAGTGATTAATTTTTCCTCATTTCGGCTATTTACACGCTTGATAAAATAGTCGAGGGCATACTCCTTGAACGCCATATCTTTTTTAGGAAGAAATTGAGATTTAAAAGATTGAAAGGATAAGGTTTCTCCTTTCATCTGATGATCGAACAGAATGTCTTGCGCCTTATTTAACTTGCTCCTTAACAGGGCGTTAAGTCTTGCGGAATGTGGGGCATTCTTTTTGATATAAGGAAATTCGTGAGGGGTAAAGTCGGCTTTATTTAAACGGACTTTTAGACTCACATAACTGGACTGTCTTTGAGAAGTAAAACGTAGGTACACCACCCCCTCATTAGTAGAATGTTGTACCTTTCTCAGGGTTAATGAAATAGTTGCCATTGGGTCAAACATTTGTGTAAACAATCGTGATTACATTTTTTATTCAAACTAGATTATTTAGAAATTTATCTATTATATCTATTTTATGACAACAAATATCTAAAAAATAAAGTATAGTTAAAAGTGCAATCAAAACAGGGTTAACACCTCATTAACAATTATTCAAAATTCATTGAGAGCAGAAAGGTAGGCTTGGTATTACCTTTGTAATATGTTTGACAAACACAATATTTCGAGAGATAGTAAAAACATTTAATTTTGCTGCTCGTTTAGAATTCAACTAATTATTTTCATAGAATTTAAAAACTAAAAAATGAAACTTAGAATTGCTATTTGTAGCCTTTTTGCGGCAAGCTTATTTATGGTTGCTTGTGGAGGTGGCGATAAGTCTGTCAGAGATCAAGCTCGTCAAGCAGTAGAAGCGAATGCTGCTCCAACTCCAGCGGCTCCAGCTGCACCAACCGCTACTACGCCAGCAACACCAGCTGCGCCTGCTGTACCAGCAGGACCTACTACTTCTGTTAATTTTGATGAAACAGAATTTGATTTCGGAACAGTAACTTCTGGTGAAAAGGTAGAGCACGTTTACAAATTTAAAAATACAGGTAACGAGCCTTTAATCATCAGTGATGCAAAAGGTAGCTGTGGTTGTACCGTACCAGAATGGCCAAAAGAGCCAATTGCGCCAGGTGCATCTAGCGAAATTGTTGTTCGTTTTGATTCTAGCAACAAGAGTGGTAACCAAAGCAAGCGAGTTACTTTAACGGCTAATACAAGCCCAGCTCAGACTTTCTTGACTATCAAAGGACAAGTTAATAAAGTAGAAGAGCCAGCTAACTAATATTAGTGTTGAGTTAGAAGTGAAGAGTGTATAGTATTCTACACTCTTCACTCCTCATTCCTCAATCTTCATGATATTGTCTCCTACCTTAACAATACCCTCTCTTTTTCCTTCCCAACAGACATTCATTCCTACATAAATATGATTATCAAAGCGCCGAAAGGTGGCTAAGGTGCGATTGGGTTCTTTTTCTACTTTGGCAGTAGTTTGGTTGATGTTAGGTACATTACAACGTTTACACGGTTTGATGGCTCTGAATAGTTGTTGACCAATTTTAAAGGATTTCCAGTGATCTTCCTCAAAAGGTTGTCCATCGGTAAAGACGAGATTGGCTCTGAACCGATCAATAGAAACGGGTTGCGCTAATTTACTGTTGAGCTCATCCATACCCGATTGGCCAAATAATAAAATGGGATAAGCATCTGCAAAGCTGACTATTTCTTCTCCTTTTCTATATTTTGTCTTAACCAAGCGTTTGCTCTCCTCTGGCATGTAGATGAGTTGGCAGTCTTGACCTAATCTTTCACTGAACCATTGATTGATTCCTGGATGTAATACCTGTCCCATGCAGGTATCTTTCCAAATGGTTACTTCTTGTTGTTTAACAAAATGCTGAGGTGCTAGAGGAATTTCAATCTTGGAAAGCGGAAAACTACTATCCCATACCAACAAACTGTTGTTTAGAATTTCGGTTTTTAGCAACGCCATGCGGCGATTGGTTCGTTGGGTCATAAATTTCCCATCGGGTGTCGTCAACATAAATCGCCGATCAAAAGCTAAGCCTCTAGCAGTAATTTTTGATTGTTGAAGGGAGCATCCTCCAACGGATTTGATGGGATAAATATATATTGAAGATATTTGCATTTTGTTTATTTTAAAAAAAGTAGTAAATTGAACCGATTTTTATAGTACTATAATTGAATTTCTTTTTCTTTTTATACCCTCCCCCCGATTATATACCTACCCGTAGGAAGCTGTGTAAACCAGAAAGACTCCCACTTGTAGTGGTAAAAGTAAGATTAACTGGTGCACTACTTTTTGATATGATCAAAAAGTGGCATTATTATTAGTGCAATTAATTGAACTAATATAATTAATCTTATCCTTATCCCTCCATATTAAAGACTGGAACCTAGTTTATTGACTAATCATTGTTGAGTTCTATTCCTAGAAATCAAATTAATTACCCTCTTTATATTCAGGAAATTGCGACTCTAACAATGTATTGGAACAATTATTGGATTCTTTTAATATGACTGAGAAGATACACTCCAGATGGTGACCCCATCAACTTTCTGGACAATATAAATAACGACTGAACAATTTCACCAAACTGAACCTACTAAATCAGTAGATATGAGAAAAATTTTTACGCTAACCTTATGTTTATTTATAGGAGGGATTGTGGCACATGCACAGCAAGATGCCATGTTTACCAAATATATGTTTAATAGTTTGGTTTATAATCCAGGCTACGCAGGTTACTATGACCATATGTATGTGGGGGTATTATACAGAAATCAATGGCAAGGGATAGAAGGGGCACCGACTACCCAAACGCTT
Organism: uncultured Saprospiraceae bacterium; assembly: GCA_937973995.1. GTDB lineage: Bacteria > Bacteroidota > Bacteroidia > Chitinophagales > Saprospiraceae > JAFMDF01. Next base: position 11,206 of record CALJIQ010000048.1, on the reverse strand, counting down.
ACCTTACATACACCTCTAAGAACACAGCGGGTAGGAGTAGGGATTAACTTAGTAAATGATGCTATTGGTCCGATCAACGAAACCAGAGCATTTGCAAGTTATTCCTATCGAATTCCTTTAGGGGGAACTAATACATTAGCAGTAGGGATACAAGGAGGAATGTCTTATTGGCGAGCAAATTGGGGAGAGCTAAATTTACAAAACCCGATGGATGACGCTTTTGCCGATCCAAACCCAACAAAATTTTTACCCAACTTTGGAGCGGGCGTTCTTTTTTACAATGATAAATTTTATGTGGGCGCTTCTTCTCCTCAATTGATTGAGCACGATTTAAGAAAAGAAGAAAATATTAATACGCTTCCATTTGCGAAGCTATATCGTCATTATTATTTCGCAGCGGGTGCTGCTTTTCCTATTAAGGGAGATCAAATGATTTTTAAGCCTTCTATCTTAATTAAAAATGTCGGCTTATTGTCGGGTTTGAGTAAAGATGAAGAGTTTAAAAATATTGGCGCACCTACAGAGTTTGATATAGATTTATCTGTATTATTCTATCAGCAATTTCAAGTAGGACTTTCTTTTCGTTCCGCTATTGAGGCGATTGATGATAGAAGTTCTTTTGATTCAGCGGATATTTGGATGTCTTATTTATTAAATAATGGCCTTCGATTTGGTGCTGCTTTTGATTATCCATTGAATAATTTAAATACCGTAACTTTTGGTTCTTTCGAGATCATGGTTGGGTATCAATTTAACTATAACGTAGCGAAAGTCGTTACACCAAGATACTTTTAGTGAAAAGTGATTAGTGAGGAGTGATAAGTAACGGTCACTCCTCACTTTACACTTTATACTTTACTCTATTTCACACTGCTAAACACTTGAGAAAACAACTATCATGTTAATACCTCTTAACAAAACAGCTTGCAAGATGCTACATAGACCCCTCCTTGCCGTTTTGATTTGCTTATTCTCTCTTTCTGCGCTTTCTGCGCAAAGTTCTAAGCTCAAACGTGCCAAGAAGTTTTATGATAACTTAGCCTATTACGAGGCTATTGAGATGTATAATATCATCTTAGAAAAAGAAGATAATGCAGAAGCTAAAATTTATTTAGCGGACTCCTATCGTAAAATAAATGATACCGAAAATGCAGAATATTGGTATGGACAAGTAGTAAGATTACCAGAAGCGCAACCTGTTCATAAATTGTATTATGGAATGATGTTGCAACGAAATGGAAAGTGTGATCTCGCTAGAGAATGGTACGTGCAATATGTAGAGGCAGTACCAGATGATGTGCGTGGACAATACCTAGAAAAAGCCTGCGATTTTGAGGAAGAATTGAATGTGAAAAATGCGAGTGTTTTTCAAATTACTCACCTTTCTATCAACTCTAACTTGGATGATTTTAGTCCTGCTTTTTCAAAAGATGGACTCATCTTCGCTTCCGAAAGAGATAAGGGTTCTGCTGTGAAAAGAGAACACAGTTGGACCGGTAATCCTTTCTTAGAATTGTTCAGTGTAGAAGTAAGCGGTGGTGGTGGAGAAGAATGTAATTTCACTTACGGCAGACCCACCAAACTATCTACTTCCATCAATGATAAATTTCATGAAGCAGCAGTCACCTTCACGCCTGATAAAAATGAAATGTTTTTCACGGCTAATAATTATAGCGGAGAGGCAGATGATGGTTCTAAGAAATTGAAAATTTATTCCGCAGTTTCACAAGGTGGAGATGGCTGGTCAGATGTTCAAAGTTTACCTTTTAATAGTGATGAATATTCCGTAGCGCATCCAACATTAACAACAGAAGGTAATCGGATGTATTTTACTTCTGATATGCCAGGTGGATTTGGCGGTATGGACTTATACTATTCTGATCTAGAGGGCAACAGATGGGGACCTCCAACGAATCTAGGACCTAGCGTGAATACAGAAGGACACGAAATATTTCCATACGTTGGCGCAAATGGTCGCATCTATTTTGCTTCCGATGGACATATTGGTTTAGGAGGGCTAGATATTTTCTTCGTGGAAGAAAAATTTGAAGGAGAATGGAGTGAACCTGATAATATAGGTAGTCCAATCAACTCTTATGCAGATGATTTTGGAATCATCTTCGATGAGGGAGGCATGTGTGGATATTTTTCTTCTGATCGACAAGGAGGTATTGGCGGAGATGATATTTACAGTTTTGTAAAAACAGCTTCACCAGTTGAAATCTATGTTTTTGATGAGGCTACAGAAATGCCACTAGAAAGTGCTATTGTTACGGACTCTTGTTCAGGTATCACCTATACCACCAATGCCAATGGTAAGGTGTTAATTGATATGAAACCAGATCAATGTTGCACTTTTGTAGCCACAGCAGAAGGTTATATAGAGAATGGAGAGGAAGGCTGTACAAAAAATCTATTATTTGGAGATGCACTTCGAGTAGAAATACCAATGAAAAGTGCAGATGAATTTACCATAGAAGGGATTGTTTTCGACCAACAAACTGGTTTGCCATTAGAAGGGGCTACGGTGGAATTGACGAGTGCAACTGATGAAAATACTCCTCAGACTTTTATCACCGATGCGACAGGGCAATACACTTTTGAATTATCAAAAGATCATTGCTATACTGTAAAAGCCTCTAAAGAATTGTATCTAACTGCCTCAGCAGAAGATCAGTGTACGAATGATTTAGAAGAAGCAACTACTTTACAAACCAATTTAAATCTGCAACCATATACCGCTACCGGAGACGGAACCCTTGGAGGTCCAGTTGGTCCAGGCGGTATCGCTGATGCCAGAGTTTCTAAAGATGCTGCTTCAGGGCTATATATTGATAAACAAACAGGAGAACCTGCAGAAGGTACCATCAACGGAGTAATTTATGAAGAGGGGACTATTGTAGGAACAGACGGTTCCGTTTATCAACCTGGATTGACTGATCCAGCCACTGGAGGAATTACCTTTTTACTTCATATTTATTATGACTTCGACCAATCCTACATCAGAGATGATGCAGAACCTGAATTGGAGAAGATGCTAACGACGCTTAATAACAATCCAGACCTAATCGTCGAGATTGGCTCACATACGGACTCAAGAGGATCATACAGATACAATAACCGCTTGTCTCAAAGAAGAGCTGAGTCTGTCGTAAGATGGTTAACGGAAAGAGGGATAGATGCAGGACGAATGGTCGCTTCAGGATATGGGGAAAATATCAATGTAAATAATTGTTCCAATAATATCCCTTGTAGTGAGCAAGAACACCAAATGAATCGTCGGACGGAATTCAAAATAATCGGTTGTCGATCATGTGATTTCCTCAATCAAACAATTTCTGCTCCAAACGAAGGAGTAAGAGTATCAGAATGTTTGAACTGTCCTTTTGATGATTAATACGGAATGATGAATTTTGAATTTTGAATGTCGTAGCTGTCATTCAAAATTCAAAATTCTACACATTCAAAATTACTCATTAGTAACCACCACCTTCCCAATTGTTTGTCCACTCTGAAATAACTTCACCGCTTCCTTTAACCGCTCAAATGGAAAAGTATGACCTACATGCGGTTTCCCTATATCCAACTCCTTTAGTTCTTGAATAAGCTGATGCATCAGCGTAACTCGTTCGTAGAGGTAGATTAGATTAAACCCTAAGATGCCTTTGTTGACTTCACTCATAGATTGAGGGTCTATTCTAGGTCGAGTGATATGTTCATACAATACCTTAAAATAATTAGGCCGCTTACCAGGAGAAGCATATCTGGCAGCCCCATAAAAAATGACCCTACCTTCTGGAGCTAATATTTCATAGGCATTTTTAAAAAAAGAACCCCCAATACACTCCATTACAATATTCAGTTCTCTTCCATCCAAGGCACCGGTCAGTTCTTCTTTAAAAGAGCGCTTATTTCTTACGATCACTCGATCATACCCCTCTTTTTTTACAAAGTCTATTTTAGAAGAATTACCCACCGTTCCAATGGTATAAGCATTAAATTTTTTGGCGATTCTATTCGCCAGTATTCCTACTCCACCTGCTGCACTATGGATCAGTATATTATAATTTTCTCGGATAGCCCCCAAGTTTTTTAAACCATAGTAAGCGGTGAGTACTTGTACTGGATAAGCAGCCCCTTCTTCAAATGACCAGTCATTTGGTAAAGGCATAAGGTGTCCCTCATCCATATTTAAATGAGTGGTATAACCGCCAAAGCGCGTGACGCCCATGACTCGATCGCCTACTTTATATTCCTTTACTTCATTCCCTACTTTTTCAATCACCCCTGCATATTCTAGCCCAGGAATAAAGACGCCTTTAGGGGTTGCACTATACAAACCAAACATAGCGAAAATATCAGCGAAATTGAGACCAATCGCCTTCACCGCTACCGTTACTTCTTCTCCCCGTGGGGCGGGAAGGGCAGAGGAAACCCGTTTGAGATTGCCTATGTTTCCTGCTTTTAATTGATAGGATGATCTTTGCATGGATATGAATTGAAGATATTGAAAGCGTGAAGGTAATAACTTTTAATAACCCCCAATAACTTCCGATAATCCCTTGGAAATCGAAGAATTTTTAGTTTTTACCGATTCACTCTTATTTTGTCCCGATTTACTTCTTATTTTTGTACTAAATTACGGATATAAGACAATATAGTAATTGGAAACTACATTTATAAAAGTACCTTTGCCCATCAAATATTACTTTCCATTGATAAATAATATTTTAAAATTTTTTCTTAACTATTAATTAGTTTACCCCCTATGTGTGCGTAAACAATAAGACAGACCAACATTTTACAAATAAAGTGGTCTAGATTATTTTTCTTCACAAGGACTTTCAGAATAGAGAGTAAGACAGATGAAAATTTAGTTTTTATCACCTCTCCGTTCTAATGAAACTATTGGGAAAATCACGATTATTAAAATCGAACATTATGAGTAGTAATTCAAAATCGAGCTTAATGGCGGTAGCAATAGCTGCTATCATTGGCCTATTATGTTTCTCTGGTTATTTGTTGTATAAGAATAATAACCTACAAAAAATTTCAGAGGGACAAGTTGAACAAATTGATGAATCGGTAAAGTTAAAAGCAGAACTGGAAAAGCAGTATTATGAATCGCTTTCTGAGTTAGAGGAAATGCGTGGTAATAATGATGAATTAAATGCATTGATTGAAAAGCAGAAAGATGAATTGAAAGAGAAAAAGAATCAGATTTACCGTTTACTAAAGACTAAAAATGATTTGGAGGCTGCTAGATCAGAAATGACCGCTATGCGTGCTCAATTGGATCAGTACGTTACCCAGTTGAATACCTTGAAGCAGGAGAATGCGGTGCTACAAGAAAAGACCGTAAAGTTGGAACAATCTAACGAATCTTTACGGACAGATTTAACTTCAAAAATTGAAGAAAATACACAGTTAGAAACCGTTAGAGCTACTTTAGTAAGTGAAAAGCAAGACTTAACTTCCAAAGCAGCAGAGCTAGGTAGAAAGGTAGATATTGCTTCTGCTGTCAAAGTGACAAATGTATCTGTTACGGGCTGGAAGGTCAGGAATAGTGGCAAAGCAGTAAAGAAAAAATATGCTAGAAATATCGAGCGATTAGAATTGTGTTTTAATACGCTAGATAACAGAGTTATCCCGGCAGGGGAAGAGTCTTTTTTCATTCGTATTATTAATCCACTAGGAGAGACGCTTGCGGTGGAAGAATTAGGTTCTGGTGTATTGACGGAGAAATTAAATGACCAAGAAATCCGATATACGCAAACGGCTACGATTGACTATGACAATGAGGCGAATAATGTCTGTACGAAATGGGAGCCTAATATAACTTTTGATAAAGGAAAGTATGCGGTAGAAGTGTATAATAAAGGATATTTGGCTGGAACAGGTGAGTTTATTTTAAAGTAGAAGGTTTGGTATTCTGGTATTCTGGTTTTATGGCACCATACTACCAAAATACCACAATACCATAATACCTAAATAAAAAAGAAAAGGGAGCTAATTTTACTAATTAGCTCCCTTTTCTTTTTTTACTGATTAATAATCTTGGCGGTAGTTAATCCTTGTTCTAAAGAACGCAAATGCTCTGGGATTTGCTTTAGGATTTCGACGGAATTCGTATGATATTTTTTAAAAGTTCCGTCCGTAGCAACTGCTTTATCAGTGGCTACATCTAATTTGGCTAGAAGACCTTTTAGTTTGGCAAAATCTTCGTGATTCATCGGATAAATTGATTTGAAGGTTAGGTTAAAACGGAGGAACTAAAGACTAGGATGCAATTTTAATACCAAAGTCGATAATTCCAATGGTTGAAAATAAGGTAAGTAATCTTCTTGAATCGCAGTTTTCTTGAAAAACAATAATTTTAAATAAAAAGAAATGGTTTTTTGTTTATTTTAAAATAAATACAAATATACAAATTTTATTCTATGATAAACTATATATGCAATATTTAACTTTTAAAGTAAAAGCGAGTAAATTCAAAATAATTAATTGAACTTACTCGCTTTTGTATTTACGGTGTTATTAACAGAAAGATAACGTAATTAATGAATTATTATTTTTTCTAATTTATTGTAGGAAGCAGCATTTTGGATTTTAACTAAATAAAGCCCTTTTGGTAAATGTTCTAAATGTAAGACTTCATTATCCAAAATGTTTTGTTGGAAATAGATCCTTTTTCCAATCTCATTATATACCGTAATACTCGTATTGTTGCTGTTGCCAGAAGGGGCCGATAACCGAAATAACCCACTGGAAGGATTAGGTGAAATACTCCATTCTTGCTGTAAAGAATTAGTAGTCGTCGTACTTTGGAAAGAGGTGACAATTTTAGCATCTTCCATATCAGTATCCGTCAAAGCGCCCACGCCACAATTATTTGTAAATCTGATTTCCCCTAACCCGACGTAGCTCGGATCATCCTGCGCACTAGCAATTCTTAATCGAATAAATCTAGCATTTCTTGGGTAAGCAAGATTGAAAAATTGTGCTTTTTCGGGTTGACCAGAATCGTCAGTGACGGTAGCAGTGAAGTTGTCTTCTTGCTCGTAATTTACCCCATCTGTGGAGGTTGCAATACTAAACTTTTTGATCCCTCTTCTTTTTAATACATGCCAATAGTGGTAGGCATAATTCCAGATAATAAGACCATCTATGGTACGGGCACTACCTAAGTCTAACCTAATGGTAGGATTAGTTCCGTCATTCAACCAGATACCTTCATACAAATTACCAGTTTCGTGGATAGCAGTAGAAGTATTGGAGGAAAGTCCACTTCCATCTATAATAGACTGAATAGAACCGCCGATCGTGTTCCCATCAAGAATACGGACAGCTTGAGGTGTAATAAAACAGGATGCCTCTGTATTGGTTTCAGTAGTGGGAGATGGTTCGGGTGAACCACTTTCTTCTGCTAATTGATTAATAGAGATAGTGAAATTACAGGTGGTGGTGGTACCACAGGCATCACTTGCTTCGTACTCAATATAATTGGTGCCTAGTGGTAAAAAGCTCCCATTAGTAGGACCACTTACTTGTGTTATACTTAGCCCTGTATCTCCTGAACAAGGGACTTCTAAAATATAGGTAAGATAAATACCGTCATTTCTTAGTATCCAAGTTCCTTCCCAGCCATTGAATACAGCATAGTTATTATAAGTAGAATTCCCAGTATTGATCTCAAAATTAGAGTAGGTTGCCGCACTACCATCTGTCCATACAAATACCCCCTCATTCGCTTCATCACTCAAACCGATTAGGTAGAAGTCAGGAATTAGCTTGTCTTTTAAGAAATTATTTTCAGCTTCGGATTCTATTTGTACTAGATGACCATTGGTGGTTCTAGCAGCGTTGACTGCCATTTCCCATTTTGCTTGGTCGTTGGACATATAATAATTACTGCCGTTAAATTGTCCAATATACGTGTAGCCAGCAATGGTTTGATTGCCACAGGAAGTATTATTAGAAGAACAAGTAGTGGTAGCTTGTGGAGTAGCCCAAGATATGGCATAACCAATTTCCGTGCTATTGACCTCTACAACTTGATTACTAGGGCAGGACAAATTAATAGAACTGCCTATAGGCGTAGGATTTTCAGGTGCTGGTGCTGGAGTTGGAGTTGGGGCTGCTAAAACGGTAATTTCAAAAGAACAGGTTCTATTATTGTCACAATCGTCCGTCGCTCTGTAAGTAATCGTATAATCGCCTGCTTGTAAAAAACTATTTTTTAAAGGACCACTAATTTGATTTAAAGAAGCGCCTCCGGGGCAGGAAGAGGAAACCGTTGGGTTTTGCCAATTGACACTCATCCTAGTATCTCCCTCACTAATTTGCACGGTTTGATTACTCGGACAAGCGATTGATAAGTTCGTTTGAGACGCAGTAATAGTAACGGAAAATGAACAAGTCGCTGTATTCCCACAAGGATCAGTGGCACGATAACTGATAGTAGTAGTTCCAATAGAGAAATTACTACCGCTGCTTGGTCCACTCAATTGAGAAAGGGTAGGACCAGCGTTATTGCTGCTGCTACTACTACAAGGAATTTCCAATACATATTTTTTAGCAGTCACTTTATCGTAATATGCCCAACTACCATCCCAAGGATTTAATGCCATATAATCTAATGTAGCTCGATTGGAAACGGATGATTGGAAATTGGTATATTGAAGTGGTGTTCCATCTACCCATTTAAACGTGCCTTCGGATACTTCATCCGTTAAGCCAATATAAATGATCTCTCCTACGTCTTGAAGTAAGTCATTTACTTGTTGATTTTCAATACTCGCTAATGTTCCTCCATTTTGTCTAGCATGAGCTTCGGCATCTTTCCATACAAACAGGGTATTAGATAAGAAATAATTGGAAGAACCTACTTGACCCAAAAAGCGGTATCCATTGAGATTGGTATTGCAATCACTTGAACTTCCTTGTACACAAGTAGAAGTAGCTCTTGGTAAATCCCAATTTACCCTCATACTTGATTGACCTGCTGGTGCAGTAAGGTTGATATTAGCGGGACAATTTATCGTAAGACTACCAGTTGATCCGCCTCCTGTGCTAGTGCCTTCATCCGGGTTTCCTCCACCTGTGCTACCTTCATCTGTGCTACCTCCTCCAGTTGACCCAGTAGTAACATTGACGGTAACATCATCTGAAAGAAAGTAGATTTTTCCTTCGCTATCTAACTTTCTGTTGTCTTGTGCCTGAAACCTTAGTTGGTAAGTTCCCGTCTGGCTAAAATTAGCAGTAGTAGATTTGCTACTAGCATTGGAGAAAATTACGGATCCTGGTCCGCTTAACTTCGTCCACTGACCTGGTAAGTTTAGATTTTGACTTTCTAATTGTACGACAGCATTTAAGGAGAGCGCATTACTAGTACTCGCTTGTAGTACTCCTCCTGCATCAATATTATATCCTTTTGTGGTAGCTGTAAATTGGGCAGGTGGATTTAATCGGTAGTGCCTTCTTAAAAAATCATATCTACCATTCCAGTATTCTGCGGGATGCCCATGCCCATTAGTAGTAGATAGTAGTAATATTTTCTTTCCTGATAATTGATTATATCCCGCTAAAGAACTAGCAGATGGAACTACATCATCTTCCAGACCAATCAAGGTATAAGAGCTACCTTTGAATCGTCTATTAGCATACTGAGCATCATAATATTTGGTAGCTCTGGAAGTTGCATCATAGGCAGATTGTCCAGTCATTGAGAGTAATCCGTCATTTAAATAATAAGGAAAACCACTAGCTTGTTGGTACTTATGACCTTGATGTTCATTCATCGCAGGGTTCGAATTAATTAAGATATTGATTCGATTATCTATTCCTGCTAATAACATGGCTAGTCCTCCTCCTTGACTTACGCCCATTGTACAGATATTACGCTTGTCAAAGTCAGAGCGAGTTTGTAAATAGTTAATTACATTTATAGCCCCAGTTAAAGCGTATCTATAATAAATCTCATCTCTATTGGTTGGATCATCAGGTTCATAAGCGTTAGGGTCTTGTTGATTAACTGGCGTATTGTGAACACTTAAAGAAATAGTGATCATGCCAGTTGATTCTGCTACCAAAACTTCCTCCGCTACACTAGCTGCAGATGCTCCAAAGGCTGGAAAAATAATAGCCGCTGGAAAAGGACCATTTCCATTTGGAATGGTCATATATCCATAAACTCTTCGTCCATTGAGGTTAGGTAAAGAAAGGGAATAGGTGGTAGAGTGGGCATTATTTCTAAGGACTGATGTTTGCGGATTGGTACCTAATCCGCTAACCAAACTTTTTTGAGTATTCCAATATCTATCAAAATCAGAAGGCTCATTTTCAAGTGGTTTTATATCAAAGGGGGAGAACGTAGCGGCTGCAATATCCGACCCTCCAGGGCCTGTAATGCTACACAGGACCACTCCTGCTTTATTCGCTCGATAGGAGATTGATTTTGTTTGATTTGCACTTAAAGAAATGGTGCCGCTTTCAATCGCCTTGGTGCGAGTATCGTAGTAAATTTTATAATTATAAGTACCGCTGGTGGAAGACCTCGCTTGAAATTTTACAGTTTCTCCAACACGGTAAATGGTTTCTCTTTTATCTGTAGAAAGCTGAGTTTGAGCTAATAACGGGGCAATAAAAAGTGTGCATAGGAGCACCACTCCTATAGAATTGATAATTCTACTGTTCATTAGTTTTTGTTTTTAGTAAATGCTGACAGGGGTTGGGAGGGAGATCATTTTCGTGGATGTGGGATACCAATCCATGCCTAATGATAAGGAAGTCAACATGTGTACCTTATGATAATTGTATGTGGTGATGGGAAAGCTTTCTGTTAAGTTGGAGGGGAAGTGTACGATAGAGAGGGGAAAGAAATACTTTTAATTAGGTTTGAAAGGAGTTGCAATTTATTATTAATTTCTGGACAGCGCAAGTAAGGGAGAAGAATTTTATTTTTTAAAAGATTGATAGATTATCTTTTTTGTTGTTTTTTAAACACCTAATACCATGAATTTTGCTTCGCAAGCTCGGCAGTGAGGTTTTTTTAGCGGTAGCGATTTATACTGAACATGGGATAAATATCCGATTATCCAATACTGTTTATTTGTTGAATTGTTGAACTGTTTATCCAAGTGTAGCTTGTAAACGTATAAACAGTTAAACAAATAAACGAATTATCCATTTTCGGTAATTTATCCCG
>CALJIQ010000047.1 GCA_937973995.1 uncultured Saprospiraceae bacterium | reverse complement strand
TGCAATCTAGGGTGCTGGAAGCAAGTAATGTTCCCAACTCTGGAGGAGTTGAATGTTCAGGATTCAACTCCTCCAGAGTTGAGGGCACTAGTTGTTTCCAGTACCCAGCATCCAGCCTCTCCAAAGGCAACCAATAAAATTAAATAAAGTATAATACATTATTTAACTTATTTAATTTTAACCAACATGAAACGTCCACTCTTTAATTTGCCTACCCCCACTACGATTACTCAACAAAAAGGGATTCCGATTCCCAAACCTCCTAGACATCTCCGAATCAACCAAGCCACTCGATCTCGATCAATGACCCAAGAAATTCGAGTCGTGAATGTTATTAATAATTTGCCCTATGGATGCATTGTGGAGGTAGAAGTATCCTCAGATGTAGATCGGGTCTACTATGCGGTACAAGAAAATAGGGACCTTAACAAACGGCTATTTTATCAATGGGATTATGTTCCTAACAATGCTACTACTACTGCATCGGGTACCAAAATATTTCGCTTACCCGCTTTCTCTGCACACACGTTTTACTCCACCCAACAAGAATTATGGTTTATGTGCAGACCCTTTCATCACACAACTGATGGAGAAGATATCTTGGGAGCGCCTGTTTTTTATTTCCCTATTCAAAACCACCGAACGCAGCAACTGGGCGGATATGATTTTGAAGTAGATTTTGAGGGAGCAGATGCAACGCTCTTTCAACAAGTGAAACCCTTAATTGAAAAACATTTTGGCAAAGCTGCCTTACCTGGCAAAGTAAAAGTCGTACATACCGATCACGATGTCTATATCCCTTCCACCAATACGATTTTCTTATCGGCGGATAAGCGCAACTTAATTCACGAATTATTACATGCCAATCGAAAGCATTTATTGTTTGCTTCCGAAGCATTTCGCTTTAATGAGAAAACGGAATTGATTGAAGAAGCCTTCGCAGAAGGCATTTCTAATATGATTAAAGATGAGCTGAATAAACAACCCAATAACCATCTGAAAGAAGGAGCCGTCTATGGTTCTACTTTAGGATATAACTACGACTTCCGTATTCAGGATCGTGCCTTAATAACGCAAAACCTTCAAAGCACTTGGGGGGGTATTTTAACTTTAGAGACCAGCAGGTATTTTTTAGGATCAGAGGCTTTTCATAAAATAGCACTGGAGTACTACATGAGAGAAGGCAAGTATTTTGGGAAAGAATACAATACTATTTATTACGATACCATTGAACGAACCCAAATCAATCCAGATAAAGAATTATTCTATTCTATTTGTGAGCAACTCATGCCTACCATTGAACAAAAGCCTTGCAGGGAATGGCTCGATCAACAATTGGTATTCAATTGTGAGATTGTTCCTGGCGAAAAGATCTTTATGAATTTAACGGATTATCCCTTGTTTGACCAATGGATCGGCATCTGTCAAATCAATTTATACGAAACCTTCCGCAATGGATCTGATTGGGAATATGGAGTGAGAAGGTATCGCAAAAATGCTAGTCCTGTAAAAATTAAGGTAACGCATATGCCTTCGGGTCGAGAGTTTTTCAATTCTACGATTCGGATTCCAATGTATGAAGGTGGATTTGGTACCATCAAATTATTTTTTCATCATCGCCCAATAGAAAATGGCTTAGACTTTTTCTTACAACAAGATGATGATTTGAATGTAGCATATGAAACGATCCCAGTCACCTCTGGTTTGTTCAAGTTTGAACTCAGTACCAAACGAATCACTAAAACCTACTATCGCTTACTCGGAGATTGTATGTTTGAAAATAGAGATCAAATTTTAATTGGTTGCCCCAAAAGGGATGATCGCCACCGAACGGTTCAATTGGTCCATGAAAATAAGCAGGGACAAAAAACCTACTTAGGCACCCAACGGTTTAGTAATCAATTTTGTGCCTATGAAGTTCCGTTTATCAAAGACGACAATTGTGAGCCAGGCATTTTAGAGATAACGGTCAAAGAAAATGGACAGACCCGTATGTTACAACGCAATATTGGCTATGGTAATGAGCAGGGTGGGCATCAGTTTTGGTTGCATGAGTTGGGAGGGGATGAGGTGATGGTTTGATGGTTTGATTGCTTGATGGTGAATTATTGTACAGAAATGACGAAATAATGGTTTAATCCCGTCCGATGGCTTGCGCCGTCGGATGGGAAAACTCATCGGACGGCGCAGCCATCCGACGAGTAAATCAAATACTTTATATTTCCAGGGCGCTGCCCATAGCCGTCAGGCTAAACGGAATGTTGTCGTCAGGAGACGACTCGGATAAGCCTATCAAGTCTGGAGACTTGATAGATCGCATCATCTTGCCCGATAGTCCAAGTCTCCAGACTTGGAATGCCTATCATAGTCGTCTCCTGACGACTTATCCGCTCTTTAATCTCTTAGCCTGACGGCTATGGGCGCTGCCCTTCAAAATCATATTATACTGAACACGGGATAAATATCCGATTTTCCAATACTGTTTATTTGTTGAACTGTTTATCCAAGTATAGTTTGTAAACGAATAAACAGTTAAACAAATAAACGATTCAAGCATTTTCGGTAATTTATCCCGTCCGTAGTATAATTGACATTTCTACAAATATTATCAGGGCTAACTCCCTTTTAGCGTAAGCAATTGAAGGGCATTCACCCTGATAATATTTGTAGAACTTATTTGAATATAACGATAAAGGGCAGCGCCCTGTCCATATTCCAGTATTTTACGAATACTGTCAAATTACTTTAGATGGCTACATACTTGACCATCGAGCCATCCAACCATCAGCGAAGCGAAGCCATCCAACCATCATCACAAAATCTGCAACTTAGCAAACTTCAACATAAGTCGTCGTTCTGGATTATCAATCTGATTAAAGTTAATGGTGGCGACTCGCTTATCTCTTGCCCCATCTATTTTGATGACTTCTCCCTCCCCAAATTTTAAGTGCAAGACCCGCATGCCCTCTTCTATCGAACTAGAAGGACTAGGATTAAAATCTGCTGGATTGATCGACAACACCGCTTCCGTTCGTTTCTTTTTAAAACCACCCGTTACCCTAGCCCTTGGGGCTACATTGCTGGTGGTTGGTTGACCAATATTAAAGTTACTTTCTACATGGTCTAATGGAATTTCTGATAAGAAGCGACTAGGTTCGCTATACACCGTTTTGCCATGTCGGTAGCGAGAAGAAGCAAAGGTAAGCGTCAATAATTCTTCTGCACGAGTGATAGATACATAGAATAAACGACGTTCTTCCTCGATGGCACTCATGCTATTCATAGACATAAAAGAAGGGAAAAGCGTTTCCTCCAAACCTACTACAAAAACAGATTTAAACTCTAAGCCTTTCGCTGAGTGAGAAGACATGAGGGTCACATAATTACCTGTATCCTCTTCATCCAAACTAGTATGTAAGGCGATATTTTGTAAATAGGTGGATAAGGATTTATCGGACTGTTCGGTCCCTTCTATAACTTCGTCATTTTCTACAAATTCTTTGATACCATCTAGCAGAGAGGTAACATTCTCCAAACGACTTAATCCTTCTACGGTAGTATCCGCTTTCAATACTTTAATGATGCCTGATTGGCGAGCTATATACGTTGCTAATTCGTAAGCATCGGAAGTAGTGGATCGTTGCGTAAAGGTGTTAATGAGTAGTTTAAAATTCTTTAAAAGCCCTTGGGTACGAGCGGGTACTTGTAATTGATCCAAACAATCCCATAAGGTTTGATCCGACTCATTAGCAAACTTGCTTAACTTTTCAAGGGTGGTTTTACCGATCCCTCTTTTGGGATAGTTAATCACTCTTTTTAACGCTTCTTCATCTTTCTGATTTACCGTTAAACGCAGATAAGCAATTAAATCTTTCACCTCCTTCCGCTGATAAAAGGAGGTCCCCCCAAATACTTGGTAATGTATATTATATCGACGAAGGTATTCTTCAAAAACCCTCGACTGCGCATTGGTTCGATATAGAATGGCAATATCACTATTACTTAAATGATGCCTATTTTTTTGCTCAACAATCGCATCCGCTACCCGCTTCCCTTCCTCTGTATCCGAAAGTGCTTTAATCACTTTGATCTTATGCCCCACCCCCTTATCGGACCATATTTTTTTTCGAATTTGCTTTTTATTAAAAAGAATAGTGGCATTCGCCGCTTGCACGATATGATCGGTGGACCGATAATTTTGTTCTAGTTTAAAGGTCTGTAAACCTTTGAAATCTTTTTCTAAATCCAAGATATTTTCAACAGTCGCTCCACGGAACGCATAAATACTTTGCGCATCATCCCCTACCGCACAAACATTCAATTTACTACCTTCATATAAAGCTAATTTCTTTAAAATAGCATATTGTAAATAGTTCGTATCCTGAAACTCATCCACTAAAATATATTGGAATTTCTTTCGATATTTCTCCAAGACATTATCTGGATTGGAATGAAACAGATAATACAGTTGAAATAATAAATCGTCAAAATCCATCGCCCCCGCTTTCTTACAACGAGCGGTATAGGTTTTATAAATTTCGTGAATATGTGGTCGTTGGCTGGCTTTATCCGCAGTCATCAACTCCTGCATATCAGGATAAAGTTTGGGTGTAATTAAATTACTTTTAGCAGAAGAGATTCTCGAATAAACCGCATTGACATTATACTTTTCAGGATTCAGATTTAAATCCTTGATAATCGTTTTGATTAAACTCTTCGTATCCGTCGTATCATAGATCGTAAAATTAGAAGGATAGCCTATTTTCTCTGCTTCTACCCGCAATATCTTCGCAAAAGTAGAGTGAAACGTTCCTGCCCATACTTGGTTGGCTTTATCGCCCACCACCTTAGCAATCCGTTCTTTCATTTCTCGGGCAGACTTATTGGTAAAGGTCAAAGACAAGATTTGCCAGGGTAGCACGCCTTGCTCAATCAAATAAGCAATGCGGAAGGTCAATACCCTCGTTTTCCCTGACCCTGGACCTGCGACCACTAAAACTGGACCTTCGGTGGTAGTGACGGCTTGTCGTTGGACATCGTTTAACTCTTGTAAATAGTTTTGCATGGATTGGTGTAGCTAAGTATCGAACACCTTGGAGGTGTCCGATACTTTCTCCTTAGAAAAAGTCCACAAATTTAAGGAATCAGCTAGGGCTTCGCTACCTTCGCACTAACTTTATAAAACTATTTTACAAATGGATATTAGAGCCGCCCTAAGAAAGGAACATTCTAAAAAACAAGTCCAACTAATTGCCCATTATATTGGAGGAGATCAAGAGCGATTTGATGAATTAATGGAGGTGTTTTTACAAAAGGAAGAATGGAGATTGACCCAACGAGCTGCTTGGGTATTGAGTCATTGTGCGGATAAGTCTATATTTCTAATACAACCGCATCTTCCAAAATTGGTAGAATATATGACCAAAGAGGGTTTGCCTGTCGCCATCCGTAGAAATATTGTCAGAACACTCATAAAAATTGAGATCCCTGAAGAGTTAATGGGATTGGTGGCAGATGCTTGTTTTTCCTTTTTAGCCAATCACAAGGAAACGGTAGCAGTGAAAGCATTTTCTATGGAGATACTCTACCAAATGTGTAAAAAAGAACCTGACCTAGCACAGGAGTTAATTCCGCTCATAGAAGATAATATGGCGCATAATGGAACTGCGGGAATTCTATCAAAAGGCAGAAAAATCTTAAAGAAGTTGAAGAAATAAATCTATTATCTTTGTGGCGTTTTAACTATCCGCTCATCCCCCACTAACGATATACATTTAACAGGTGGAGGATGGGCGTTTTTTTTGTAACTAGTACTTAGACAGAATTGACGAAATCCCGTCCGATGGCTTACGCCGTCGGATGGGGAGGCTCATCGGACGGCGCAGCCATCCGACGAGTCAATCAACTGTTTTATTTATTCTGTCTAATTACTCTATTCAAACAAACAGAACAATGACTTCCAATTTTCTTGGCTCATTTAAAAGAATCTTTGCCTTACTTACGCTGATAAGCATGGCATTACTTGTTGTAAACTGTAAATCCGAAGTAAGCAGTAAGCAACAACAAAAAGCGTTTCATGTAAATGCGAATGGTGACTTACTAAACAACAAAAATGAAGTAGTAAAAAAAGCAGGAGATTTCAAATTAGAAGGGGGCTATTATGTAGATAGTAGTGGGGAACCCATCAAACGAGACATAGACAAGGCGAAGGAAAAAATAAACGAAAAAGTAGGAGATGCAAAAGACAAATTATCCAATGCAGCAGGTAATACGAAGGCAGCCGTAAGTGCCGCCGCTGCTAGCCTATCTGCGGATAATGTAAAAGCCAAGTTCAATAAAATGTTCAATACCAAAGCGGTAGGAACAGCATATGCGCTTCATGATATTACCTTTGATAAAGAATCTCACCGCATTACGGGCATGTCAAAAGAAGAGATAGAAGGCATGGCAGCTGCTTTGAAAGAACATCCTGCGTCTCGTATTCAGGTACAAGTATATACCGCAGATGGAAAAAACAATGTTGAGTGTAAGAAAATTTCCGCTCTTAGAGCAGATGTAGTAAAAAATATGCTCGTAACACTTGGTGTAAATGCCGATCAGATTTCTGCAAAAGGTTTAGGGCTTACCTCATCAGATGCTGCTAAGGCAGTGGCGAATACAGTGGAAGTGGTGGTGGAAGAGTAAGATGCTGGGTGCTGGATGCTGTTGATGCTGGATGCTGGATGCTGGTAGTTTATTACCATAGCATCAATAGTATCCAGCATCAATAGTATCTAGCATCTGCATTTTTTAATCTCTAAATTCTCGCCGTCCACAGTTTTTACAATATCGATATCGTTGCCCAATTCGATGGCCAAATTGCCAAGTACTCCAGTCATGCTGAGGGTTAGCATGATATTCTTCTTCTTCCTGTCCACAACTACCACATACTTTTTGGAAGGACCGACAATTCATTGGACCGATGGGAGCTTTATAATCAAATTTGTGGTGGGTTCTAAAATCTACATGGCGGCATCGTTGGCATTCCCTACTTTGCACACATAGTCCGTCTCTTTCATAGACCCAACGACTGAATAATTGATGTCTTACTCGTTTTTGATAACCACACCTATTGCAATGTAATTCCTGTTCACAAGAATGGTCGTTTACAAATTTCCAAGTATCCGTATGGAAACCTGAATAGCATTTTAGGTTGCCTGTTGCTTGTGTGAGTTTATTGAGTAAGGACATAGCAATTAATTTGAAAAGAGATTTTCTGGTTCCACAAATCAAAAATCTGAAATCATACATCATACTTCTGTCCTAGAGACATCCCAATTGGATTTATGATATAGGGACGGAGAAATAAATAATTTACCCAAATTTTATCTCCCGCAAAGTCTCGCTAAGGATACGCTAAGGTACGCAAAGCTAGACCTCGGACTAACTTAGCGTACTTTGCGAAACCTTTGCGAGACTTGGCGGGAAATACCTATGTAGGTAGGATATTTATTGCCGAAGCCCATATGATGTAAAAACTATGGTTTTTGATTTTTCAGAAATGCCAAAAAAAAAGCCTTGCATCCCTGCAAGGCTTTTTTACAACAAATTATAATCCCATGAACATATCCAAAATTATATCTTTAGTTCATTTATATATTGAAGTGTGTGAACTGTCTCGATTGTAGGTTTGACCCTTGTGGTCAATCGTTCAAAAAGTTTAGTTCAACGGGGCTTTCTAAATCCCACTAAAGAAAGCCTCGTTGTAACTAAAATCCCATGAACATATCCTAAAATTATTAGCTAAATCTTTTATTTAGCTTCAAGAGTTTTTTTATTTCCTCTTGATTACATTACAAAGATGCAAGCATTTCAAGGTTATCCAAAATACAGATTTGGCTTTTTGTGAAAAAATAAAAATCATTAAATTCAATCAAAAATACCTTAATCAACTGATTATCAATGATTATTTACATTTTTTAATCGAAAAAAAATAATCATTTGTGATTATTTTTAAAATAAATTTTCTCATTTTTAGCTTTATTTTCTTTAAAAAAAGGGAAAAAAAAGCCTTGATTTAGACAAATTCTTAGAAAAAGAGACTATTTCTAGCCGCTCAAATTAGCTTAGCTGCCATCCAATTTGACTTTTAATTCATCCAATTTCCACATTATTCTATGTACTGGGAAACTTAATAGGGCTACACTCGAAGAATTTCTTATATAAAGCATTAAGCCACGAAGAAAAAAATATGAATCAACCAACCTCTTTCATTAGTTTAGCCTTAAAAGGCATGGCAATGGGCATAGCGGAAGTCATTCCAGGTGTATCGGGCGGTACCATCGCTTTTATAACTGGCATCTATGAAAAGTTATTGAATACCATAAAAGCCTTTAGTCCATCTTTAGTGAAAACGTTTAAGCAAGAAGGGGTAAGTGGTTTTTGGTTAGCTATTAACGGGACATTTCTAGTGACCTTATTAATAGGGATGGGAGTAGGGGTCGTGGTAGGCGTGTTTGGTGTGACCCATTTATTAGAGACCTATCCCGAAATGCTATGGGCGTTCTTCTTTGGTTTAATTATTAGCTCTGCTATTTTTATTGGAAAACAAGTACTTAAGTGGGGACTATCAGAAATAATTGCCTTGCTAGTAGGAACTGCTTTCGCCTATTATATTACGGTAGCTAGTCCTGCTCAAGGAAATGAAGCCTTGTGGTTTGTGTTCCTGTCTGGTGCAATTGCCATCTCGGCCTTAATCTTACCCGGTATTTCAGGAAGTTTTATTTTATTAATTATGGGCATGTACTCTTTTATCATTCCTACCGTCAAAAATGCATTGACCACCTTTGATAGCGAAAGTTTGATGATTGTGGGCGTATTTGCCGCAGGCTGTTTATTAGGGCTCATGACTTTTTCTAGAGTACTATCTTGGACTTTTAAAAATTATAAAAGCCCTACCCTAGCACTTCTTACCGGTTTCATGCTCGGGTCCTTAAATAAACTTTGGCCTTGGAGAAATGTTATCTCTACTAGAGTCAACAGTAAGGGAGAGACCGTTCCATTTATAGAAGAAAGCGTATTACCTGCTGCTTATCAGGGAGACCCACAGTTAGTAGGTGTGCTGATTGCTATGCTGATTGGATTTCTTTCTGTCTTTATTGTGGAACGACTAGGCAGGAAGTTGAATGATTAAAATAGGCGTTTTGGCATTATGGCTCTATGGCCACAAAGCCATAACACCATAACACCATAACACCAATTCTCACATGCACCAACTAGGATTAATCGGCTATCCGTTAACCCATTCTTTTTCAAAGAAATATTTCTCAGAGAAATTTGAGGAAGAGGGCATTCCTGATTTTCATTATGAATTATATCCTATTGAAGACATAACAGAGTTACCAAATCTGTTGAATAACCCTACCATAAAAGGATTGAATGTAACCATCCCTTATAAGCAAGCGGTTATGCCTTATCTAGATGAGATTGATGAAGCCGCAGCCGAGGTAGGTGCAGTCAATACCATCCTAAAAAAGAATGGAAAAGTAAAAGGATATAATAGTGACATATATGGCTTTGAGGTTTCTTTAGTAAATTTCTTACATACCACGCCACCTATTACCGAGTTGAAAGCACTCATTTTGGGAACAGGAGGAGCCGCTAAAGCAGTCAAGTACGTACTTGAAAAATTGGGTATTTATTATCAATTTGTATCTAGGAAAAAGAAAAAAGATTGCCTAACTTATGAATCTTTGACTGCTGCAAAACTTAAAGACTACCAACTCGTTATCAATACGACTCCCCTTGGGATGTCTCCTAATTATGAGACCTGTCCCGATCTACCTTATGAAGCAACAAGCGATCAACATTATTTTTACGATTTGGTCTATAACCCAGCTGAAACTTTATTTTTAAAAAAAGGTGCTCAGCAAGGGGCTTCTACCAAAAATGGACTAGAGATGTTGATACTGCAAGCCGAAAAATCTTGGCGTATTTGGACAAAGGAAAATCAGTAAATGAAAGAGGCAATACCAAACAAACTTAATATAAACTTTAATAATACCGCTACCGCTTTTGCTTATAAAACAGATGAGGAACTACGGTGGTCGGCTAGGCTATTTAAGATGATGAATAAATCCTGGCTAGTTAAGCTAGGATCGAATATTGGCCTAAAAGCAGTAAAATGGAATCTTCCTTTTGCAGAGTCAACGGTAAAGGCTACCATCTTCGAACAGTTTTGTGCAGGCACGACTTTACTAAAGTCTTCAGAAGCGATTGACCGATTGTATAAGTACAAGGTCAAATCCATTTTAGATTATGGGGCAGAGGGCAAAACAACAGAAAAAGATTTTAACAATAGCATGAATGAATCTATTCGAGCTATTGAATTTGCAGCACAAGAGCATAGTATTTCTACGATTAGTATAAAAATAACGGCTTTAGCCAGAACGAGTCTATTAGAAAAAATACAATCCTCTGACCCACTTACCAATAAAGAATCTAAAGAGTATCAATATATTTTAAAACGGGTAGATTCTATCTGCCACGCCGCCCACGAAAAAAATGTGCAGGTTTTTATAGATGCAGAAGAAAGTTGGATACAGGACACCATTGATTTTATCACGCGTAGAATGATGCGCAGGTATAATAAAGAAAGCCCAATTGTTTTTAATACGTTCCAGCTCTATAGAAAAGGAAAGTTGCAATACTTAATGGATTCTTATGAAGATGCGAAAACCGAAAAATATATACTAGGGGCCAAATTAGTACGAGGCGCCTATATGGAAAAAGAGCGAGAACGAGCACTCGATTTGAATTATCCGTCTCCCATCCAATCCAATAAAAAAACAACAGATAACGACTACAACACGGCTATTCAATTTTGTGTAGATCATTATCTACAAATTGCCTCCGTAGCGGCTACTCATAATCAAGAAAGCTGCCTTTTACAAGCCCATCTAATTGACCAGAAAGGGATTGAGAAAAATCATCCACATCTCTCTTTTTGCCAACTCTATGGCATGAGTGATAACCTCACTTTTAATCTAGCCGCCGAAGGATATAACACTTCTAAATATATGGTATATGGTCCTGTTAAAGAAGTGGTCCCTTTTTTAATCCGCCGAGCACAAGAAAATTCTTCTATCACCGGAGAGGTGGGACGGGAGTATAAATTGGTGCTGCGAGAGATGAAACGACGAGGAATAAGATAGTGAAGAGTGAAGAGTGAAGAGTGAGGAATTAAGAGTGCACTCCTCACTATTAACTCCTCACTCCACATTCTACATTACTGCAGTCTTCCCATCGCCTCATTATACACAACCGCTAGTACCACCTGCCCAACTGCTCGTAAAGTTCGCTTATCTATATTTTCCATTGTATCATGAGTGGTATGCCAATGATTCACAAATATTTCGTCGGTGTCTTTGTCGCTTTTGATAGGAAGATTGATGATATCAATCATTGGAATCCGAGCAATGGTATTCACAAAATAATGGTCATCCGTAATGCCTCCTACATTCTGAGCGGAAAAATAGTCTCCATATCCCATCCCTTGCGCTAAACGCCACACTTTTCTAACGATATTCGGGGCATATCTAGCGGAAGTACCTTCTATTGGAAAGCGGGCATTTTTGCTCCCTACCATATCTAATAGAATACCATAATCTGCTCGATAACCACTAACATGAAAATTCCGAGACCAATGCTGAGAGCCTAAGCCCCAAGATTCTACATTTCCCTCACCACCTTCTCCGTGATCTTCTGCATCAAAAAAAATAATGTCTATCCCTAAATTTTCAATAGGATTTGCACCAAGTTGTCTAGCTATTTCTAATAAAACACCTACTCCACTCGCTCCGTCGTCCACCCCCATTACCGGTTCTTTTCTTTTAGATTCATCCGGATCATAATCCGCAATATGCCTGGAATCCCAATGGGCTGCTAAAACGATTCTTTTTGGAGCAGTAGGATTAAATTGACCGATAATATTGGTAGCATTTAAGGTAGTTCCTGTGTAAGCTTTCACTTTAAAATCTTGTTCTATCACCGTCGCTCCAAAGTCTGCCAACTTTCCTGCTAAATAATTTTTACAAGCGGTATGTGCAGGGGTATTAGGCACTCTAGGGCCAAAGGCAGCTTGTGCCGCAATAAATTGATAGGCAGAGTCTCGATCAAATTTAGGGATTTTCATTTTGGGAGCTGGTTTAGCAGCAGTTGAGGTAGTTGCTTTTGGCGTTGAACCCGCATTGCCATCTGGTTGACAAGAACAACTAAATAAAAGAACAATAGTAAAAACAAGGGCAACAATATTTTTCATATTTTTTTTCCTGTAACCACCAATTTTAATTGGTAGGCTTAAAATAAGGGCTTAGGTAAATAATAACCAATTTGGGTAGTTTATTTATTTCCTAACCCCTGAAGAATAGCTTCTGTTAGAAATCAGCCAATTAACATTGGCGATTACGAAGCGCAAAGATAAGATACTCCAAAGAATGACTAGAATATGAATTAATAACTCCCATCCTTTGACTATATTTTTCTACCTTAGTTTAAAATTTCAACAACTACACCAGCAAATATTCAAATTCAAAAGATGAAACTAATTGTTAAGACCCTCGCCGCTGTGCTAGTAGCTGTGCTTTTATGGCATTGTGCTAGTACTTCTTCTACCAATGCAGTAGATATTGATCGTCCCTTAAGTCCGTGGGTATTTCGATCCGTATTAGATCAGCAACCTCGTATGATAACGCTTGCATTGCATGATGATGTATGGGCGGCGTACAATACCCAAACTTGCGCCTTGTACAAAGTGTGGAAAGGAAATGTGAATTTGGATGGAGCGGTATATACAACCCTACATGGTCCACAACCAAGTACTTTGGGAAATAGCTGGTTTGAGAATAAGCACCCAAATCCTTGGCTCCTTCAACAGAATGGAAACCCCGCACAAGCAAGCCTGCAATACAAAGGGCATCGTTTTGAGAAAGGGCGTGTGGTACTAACCTATCAAGCTACCTTATCCGACGGCAAACAAGTAACGATAGAAGAACGTCCTGAATTTATTAAAACGGAAACAGGTTTATCGGGTTTTGAAAGAAACTTTACGACCAAAGGCGTTCCTGATGGTGTGACCGTACAATTAAAAACCAATCTAAGTTCTATCGTTTCAAAAGATAATATCGTAACAGATGGGCAATTAGATATTGCCAGTATGGAAGACGTTGCTGTCCAAAATCTAGTCTCTCAAAATATAGATGGAACGCTTACTTTAAATAGGAATGGCACGACCAATTTTGCCACCACTTTTGTAGCCAAACCACTCATAGAAAATAAAAATAAACTAGTGGAAGAAGAAGCGGAGGATATACCATTGGGAGCTAGACTAATGGCTAGAAGTGACTGCAAAACTTGTCATAATACCCACATCCGAACCATTGGTCCTGCCTATCAAGAAATAGCTTTAAAATATCGAAACACCGAAGAAAATGTTAATTTGCTAGTAGGCAAAGTAAAAAATGGAGGTGCAGGCGTTTGGGGCGAAGCAGCGATGTCAGCACATCCTGATTTAGACGAAGTAGATATAAAAGAAATGGTGGGGTATATCATGAATATGGATGCCGAAGAGGAAAAAGAACTCGCCGCTATGGCAGCGACCAAAGTTCCAGAAGATAGTGATCTAATTTCAGGAGAAGAAGGGCTAGAAGAAAAGGATATGGTACCCGGGGCTGTTTTAAAAGCGTATGTATTTGAAAAGAGTCTCAACAAATTAGCAGACGTAAATTGGGAGGCAACTCCTGTCTTTGAAGGGGTTATTCCGGAAATAGATGCGGAAGGAGATGATTTTGGTCCTTTACAAGATAATTTTGCGTTGGCTATCGAAGGTTATTTTAATATTCGCAATTCTACCAATGTCGTTTTCCGATTGGCCAGTGATGATGGTTCTCGCTTATTGGTCAATGGACAAGAAGTTATCAATAATGATGGCTTGCACGGCACTCAAAATGTAGATGGAGAGTTAGCCCTACGCAAAGGCTATCATCCTTTCCGAGTAGAGTTTTTTGAACAAGGAGGCGGACAAGCGCTTTTCTTAAAATGGCGATCTTTTGATTCAGGGGAATTTGTTACCGTACCCGTCACCACCTTAACCCACAAAAAAACCGATGCTCCTGAATCGGGTACTATTTTCGGAAAATCCTCTAGTATCCCTGGCGATCAAGGTCCTTTAAAAGAGGTACATCCTAGTTATGATTTAGCACAAGCACGCCCGAATGATTTCTTACCAAAGGTAGGCGGAATGGATTTTTTACCAGATGGCAGATTGGTTGTCAGCACTTGGGATTCAGAAGGTGCAGTCTATATCGTAGAAGGTGCAAAAAGTGGAGATCCTGAAAAAATGACCACAAAAAAAATAGCCTCGGGATTAGCAGAACCATTGGGATTAAAAGTAGTAGATGGAGCGATTTATATTATGCAAAAACAAGAGTTAACCAAGCTAGTAGATACCAATGGGGATGATCTAATTGATGACTATCAAACAGTTTGTAATGCCTGGGATGTTACCGCTAATTTCCACGAATTTGGTTTTGGTCTAGAATATAAAGATGGGCACTTCTATGCCACTCTAGCTACGGGTATTTTACCAGGTGGGGCTAGTGCTTTGAACCAACCTAAGCATAGGGGGAATGCAGTGAAAATCTCTAAAGAAACGGGCGCTATCGAATTTTTAGCTACGGGTCTTCGTACCCCTAACGGAATCGGCATTGGTGTAGATAATGAAATCTTTGTAGCGGACAATCAGGGAGACTGGTTGCCTTCTAGTAAGATTGTGCATGTCACTAAAGGAGACTGGTTTGGTTCTCGTTCCGTTGATTTTGAGGGTACCGCAAACTTAACAGAAAAGAAACCTGTTGTTTGGCTACCACAAGATGAAATTGGCAACTCCCCCACTACTCCATCCTATTTAAATGATGGACCATATAAAGGGCAAATGATCCATGGAGAGGTAACGCATGGGGGCGTGAAACGGGTGTTTGTAGAAAAAGTAAATGGACAGTATCAAGGCTGCGTTTTCCGATTTATACAAGGTTTAGAAGCAGGAGTTAATCGCTTAGTTTGGGGGCCTGATGGCGCCTTGTATATTGGTGGTGTTGGTTCTACGGGTAACTGGCAACAGAATCAAAAACTGTGGTATGGTTTACAAAAAGTGGCCTATAATGAACAACCTACTTTTGAAATGTTGGCAGTACGAGCAAAGTCCAATGGTGTGGAAATAGAATTTACAGAGCCTTTAGTGGCAGGTGATGGTTGGTCAAAAGAGGATTACGAAATCCGCCAATGGTACTACTTACCGACTAAAGAATATGGTGGCCCAAAATTAGATGATAAGCCATTGAATATTCTATCCGTCAATGTCTCCGATGATAACAAAAAGGTATTTTTAGAATTAGCTGGTATGGAAGAAGACCATCTAATTTATGTCCATTTAAAGAAGCCTTTTGTTAGTAATAATGGTAATGAATTATGGACCACCGAAGCATGGTACACCATGAACGCCATTCCACAAAATAATCCTGGCACTAAAACTACTGCCCCTGCACCAGTAGCCATTAACAGTTTAAGCGCAGCAGAAAAAGCAGCAGGCTGGTCCTTATTATTTGATGGTACTTCTACCAAAGGCTGGCGTAATTTTAATAAACAAACCATCGGTAGTAGTTGGAAGATAAAGAATGGAGAATTATATCTAGACTCTGCCCAAAAAGAAGATGGCGCTTGGCAGGCGAAAGACGGTGGAGACATTATCTCCGACCAAGCATATGAAAATTATGAGTTAAAATTAGAATGGAAAATCGCCAACTGTGGCAATAGCGGCATCATCTACAATGTCCATGAAAATGAAGATTTTGACTATGTTTGGCAAACAGGACCAGAGATGCAAATACTAGATAACACCTGCCATCCCGACGCCAAAATCCAAACCCACCGAGCAGGTGATTTATACGATATGATCGAGTGTAAATATGAAACCGTTCGTCCTGCCAATCAGTGGAATGAAATACGTTTAGTCGTTAATAAGGGTAAAACGCAACATTGGCTCAATGGTCGAAAAGTGGTAGAATTTGAAATGTTTAATGACGAATGGACCAAGATGATTGCTGGCAGTAAGTTTAAAGACATGAAGGGTTTTGGTACTTACCGAAAAGGGCACATTGCACTGCAAGATCATGGAGATCGAGTGGCTTTTCGGAATATTAAGATTAGAGCGTTGTAATTTTAAGGAATCGCTTTTTCCTTTTAACTGACAGGGCATACAAGAAGTGTTATTGATACCTCACATCTCAGAATCCCAAAGGGATTGAATGTGAATAACGCCGTGTGCAACGCGGTGGTAAGACCTTTTAGGGCATTTCCCCAACTCTGGAGGAGTTGAATGTTCAAGATTCAACTCCTCCAGAGTTGAGAGCACTACTTGCTTCCAGTACCCTAGATTGCATCTAGGGTTAATCGTATTTAATCCTTTCAGGATTTTTCGTTTAAAAAAGATGTGGGGTATCTTAAGATACTTGAAGTGCCTGCGTCAAGCTAAATTGACGGTTTCACTTCCAGTGAAGCCGTCAATTTATCAAATCATTTCCCAATATTCGTTGCGTTACTTCCTGTAAACGACTCCGACTAATGGGAATTAATCTTTTTGATTAGTTTTGAATTGGGAATATTTTTTTTTGGACGGTAGACGGTTGAAAAATAAATACACTTATGCGGAACCGAAGAAAAAGACTATTTATCTTCAGGGAGTTTCTTAAAAATATCAGAAGTTTTCATTTTAAAATTTTCCAACCCTGGCGCAGCCGAGCAAATCATATTCTCTGTATGAACGGTCATATTTTCTAATTTTTCTCCAGTATAAACATGAACAGATTGATGATTCGGAAAGATATGCCAAACCGTTTTCACTTCTGCTGCACGGTAATCATTCATTTTTTGCTCAACTTTATTGATGACATCATTGGAGGAGATAATTTCAATTACAAAGGAAGGAATTATATTTTCACCATTAGCTAATTGATTCGCTTGGGCATTAGTAAACCAACAAATATCTGGTCGGCGGTGATGTTCTTTGAAAAATAAATCTACTTCAGGAACTAAATCACCTTTGACTTTCTGCTTTACTCTTAAATTTCGAAAATGAGCAAGGAGATTTATGACAATAAATAGCTGCTGTTTGTTCATTTTTTTAGTTTTCTCAATAGTACCATTGAGCCACTCGTAGCGATAGCCGTCTTCACGAGTAAGATACTTTTTTTCAAAAGTCTCCCAACTAATCTTTCTTTTTGGTTTTATTTTATAAGGAACAGTCATATTTTTTGAATCTAAATGAGAAGCTCTTGCTATACAAATATAATCAAATAATCTAAAAAAAACCTATTGAATACCGCTTTCCTCCACCTGCAACACTTCCCTACCCTGCCCCACTTCATGGACAAAAGCAATGACCGAACAATTCTCCGATATCCAGTCAGCAGGTAAGGTGAAAGAGAAATTTTGAAGAACATTTTCCGTATTTAAAGTAGCAATAGGATTACCTAAAGTATTCGTGAGCATGGTTCTAAAAACATGGCTTTGTGCATAGTCATTAATAACGCCATCAGGAGTCAATTGAACATCCACTACACCATCTTCGATAATTAAAACCGTTAGATTGGTCGCAGGAAAATCAGAGATTAAAGGCGTAATTAGTACGTCTATATCCAATTGTCGAGTAGCATCATCATAAGTATTTTCAATAGCCAAAGCAACAGTAGCTTCTTCTTCCAATGCCTGCGCCACAAAACCTCCCCATGTGGCAAACTGTATAATTTGCAAACTGCGCTCTCCTTCAAATTTTCGACGATTAACTACACCTGATGGATAGCCAATGGGCGTTTCTAAAAAGCTTAGTATTTCTTCCCCTTCTGTGGTCCTGAAATCAAATTGACTGTCTGAATAAGGGCTAGAGAAAAAACCCGCATGATAAGCAACCGCCACTAAGTTTTTTCCATACACCCCTTCGGATTGTAGATTTTTTATTTCCGTCTGGGCTTGGGGACAGTTCACACAGCGAACCCCTGTAAATTCTTCCAATAAAACTTTCTTTACCGTACTATTAGGCGTAGGCGCAACAGAAGAACTATCACAACTCAAGCATGGAATAACAGGCTTACTCTCTTCGCAGGAAAGCAATAAACCAAAAGCTATAATTATTAGAAATAATTTTTCTTTCATTTCCAAATATTGTAATGTGCCGCAGTTCAACGGGCTGACCGCCAATTCAAAAAGCTGCAATGTTGATTTTACAGTTAGTTGGTTGGTAAGTGCTTAGATATGCCAAATTTTGAAAATTTGGCATATCTTGATTATTATCGGTCAACCTGTCAAGCTACGATAGGTGTGAAAATTTTCTCTGCGTCTCCGCGCCTCGGCGTTCATCCCTAAAAAGTAGAGGAAACAGAAAACCGAAAACCACTAAACGCTGGTTCTAAGCGACAAATGCCGCCTGAACAAACAACCCCTTCTACTTGTTTTACATAGCTCAAAGAGAAACGATTGGACTTTCGAGTATAAAAAACATCCACTCTTGGATAATGAATTCTATCCGTTTTTGTCGGACTACTATTATACATATCCGATAGCGTAAAAGTCCAACGAGGCGCAATAGAATATTCCACCAATCCAAAAATCCAGCTTCCAAAATCTTGCTCGGTATCCATATATTGTAGCTCAAAGCGCAAGCTCTTTTTACGATCCAATTTATACAAGAAGTCCACAAAAGGAATTCTTGTATTTACTAAAGGTACGCCTGGTTTAGTTTCAAATATTTCTTGATTGTATTGTTGAAACTGAATACCTGCGGTTAATATCCATTTACGCTTTTGCTTAAACTGAAACTCGGTATAAAATTCTCGATAGAGTAGATTATCTCGCAAGTCATTGATATTGGAAAAATTAAAATCTAGACTCCATTGTCGCGTAGGGCTAAACTTAAAATCAAATTTCACCGCTTGTTCTCCTAATTCCTGAACAGCCGGTACATACCGACTCGTCAAGCGATAGGTATTAAAGCGAGCCATGGGTGGCAAGAAATTAATCATCCCTTGATTCAAGCTCACAAAAGGGTTGGTTCGAAAAGTAAAATTTTCATTTCTTTTGCCTTCAATGGTAATACCAAAACCTTTTCCTGCATAGCTGACAGAAGTATAATAAACAGAACCAGAAGGGTTCACTAATTTACCTAATGAGGTGCTACCATCTCGGTTGGTTTTTTCTGCAAAAGGATCGAATAATACATCACTAGTTTTCCAAGCTGCCTCCATATACCAATTGAATTTATCAACAGTAAGACTATTATATAAAGTGAAAGCATAAGTATTGAAAGAAGGAGCGATACTATCGGTTACAGAAAAGGTAGAAATAGTGCCCACGATGGTTTGCATACTTTCATCATCATAGGTTCGATTGACGATCCCAATTCCAGGAGATAAAGACCATTTGCTATCCTCATTTTTTCCTGCTATAAAACCATCTAAATTAACAGCTTTGATGACGGGAGAGTAGGTATCAAATTGTTGCTTTTGTCGTCCTGTCAATACTTTTACTTGCCAATCGGGACTAATATCATACCCTAATCGAACGCCAAATAAAGCGTTATCAATCAGCAAAGGTCGTTCCTCATAGGCTCGAAAAATAATCCCGCTCCCAATTTGGTCGTATATATAGCCGCCCATGATATTGAGCTTATTAACTTGTTTGCCAATAAACCAACGACCAATCCCTTCTGCCGTATAAGACCCTTGAGGATTGAGTAAATTAGAATTGTTGAATAAGTCGAACCGTAGTCCCAAATTAAACCCGCTACGATTATAATTGAGATTTAGCCAAGCATCCGCCCCATAGAGTTGGCGCTCATATTGAGGGGTATTGGCTGCGCCAATTCTGGTATCTTTGATGAAAAAATTGCCATTCCCTTGAAAACTTCCAGAGAAGGTGCCTTGTTCTTGTGCTATCGTGGGTACAGTGTATATTAGGAGTAACAAGAAGGAGAAGGAATACTTCAAAAGGTTTTGAGTTAAATTTATCCAGTGACGGAAAGTCACTGGATAAAAACGCATCCTAATTGAAGCATTATTGACTGGGTAGAGTTG
This sequence comes from uncultured Saprospiraceae bacterium, assembly GCA_937973995.1. Lineage (GTDB taxonomy): Bacteria > Bacteroidota > Bacteroidia > Chitinophagales > Saprospiraceae > JAFMDF01. The sequence continues at coordinate 31,563 of CALJIQ010000047.1, read as the reverse complement.
GTTCATGTTATTGAATGAAGGTCAATCAGTTATCGGGTATAAAAGTAATTGCTCAATTTTGAATGAAAAATTTTGAATTTTGAATGGGTAGTCGTCTTAAATCTTAGTGTTTTCGTTTTATTGCATCTCGTCCTATTGCATCTCGTTTTATTCAAAATTCAATCATTCAAAATTCATCATTGAGAACTTACGTATAAAAGTATATAACCTATTTTTGAAATAACAGTTTCATTTCTTACTTCTAGGAAATAAATTCTATTAGTTCGTTTTACCGACAATCTATTATGACTTTAAATTTTCAAACCGCCCCAGATATAACCATTGTTGCTGATACTTTTGGAATTCCTGAAAACGAGCCCGTTCTATTGTTACATGGAGGTGGACAAACTAGGCATTCTTGGAAGCGTACAGGAGAACGGTTAGCTAAAGAAGGTTGGTATGTTATCGCCACAGATGCTAGAGGGCACGGGGAAAGTAGTTGGTCTGAAAAATTGGAGTATAATTTTGATTATCTAACGAATGATCTAATTGCCATTGTTAATAGCTTAGATAAAAAGCCTGTCCTAATAGGCGCTTCGATGGGAGGCATTTGCTCCATTATAGCACTATCTCGCTTGCCTGCCATTGCCAAAGCTTTAGTATTAGTGGATGTTTCGCCTAGAATGGAAAAGAAGGGAGTAGATCGAATTTTCGATTTTATGAGTGACAAACCCAATGGGTATACCTCTTTACAAGAAGTGCAGGATGCTGTTACGGCTTACCTGCCTCAGAGAAAAAATAGAGGCTCCTTAAAAGGTTTGCAAAAAAACCTTAGACGATTACCCAACGGCAATTGGGGCTGGCATTGGGACCCCAAGATGCTAGAGGTTTGGAAAAACACTTCTAATCATAGAGATCCTAGCCAGATTACAGATTTTCTCGATCAGGTCTTGAAAAATCTTCAAATACCCGCCTTATTAGTCAGAGGTGCCATGAGTGATGTGGTCAGTAAGGAAATCGTGGCAGAATTATTGGCGGTTGCCCCTAATTTACAATTCGTGGATGTACAGGATGCAGGGCATATGGTGGCAGGAGATTCTAATGCTGTTTTTACGGAGGCTTTGGTTGATTTTTTGAAAAGTCTATAGTTAAGCATAATAGCAATAAAAAATATTCTATACTTTTTTAAGTGATATTTTTGATATATGAATTCTATGACTTATCTTTGATATAAAGATTTTAAGAAATATTTAACTCCCAACACTATTAACCAAATTCGTGAACTGATACAATAATACCCCAAAATCAAATTTGTAGTCCTTTCAGTTCCTTTCAGTTCCTTTCAGTTTAAGAAAGGAAAATCATAATAGAGCATAAAACAAGTTTGGAATTCTTCATTGGAATTTAAATGGTATAATTTTCTTAAAACCATTTCGTCCAGTGCTTAAGATAAGTGGTGTCAAGACTGACCCATGTTTGAGCGCATTCATCAAATTAGAATTTGATACAAACACTCTTTGTAAAGTCAGTCTATACACTAATATCTATTGAGTATCACATAAAAAGAAGAGAGCCTACTACCAGCCATTGTATGGGCGACATGCAGACCCTCTAAGTATTTAAACGTAACTGCAAAATAAGGTTTTTACTTCTTCTTTTCAACTACTCAGAGGGAGGTCTATTCCCGAAACTCCCATATCAAGAAGTAGGGATCATTATTTTAAAGTTTTATTAACATGAGAACTTTATCTTTTCTTATGGTGCTTGCCGCAATATTTGTCATTTTTTCTTGTCAAAAGGAAGAAGAAATAGCTTTAGAAAAAAGTAGCAAAAAAAGTGTGTTCAATTTTGAAGAAGTAAAATTGATAGACGAAAGACTTGTATTTAACTCTCAAAAGCATTTTGAAGAAGCTCTTTCATATTTATATGAGCAACAAAATCAAGATGGTGAATTATACAAATCTCCAAGAACCATACTGAACGACCAAATTCCTAAGTTCGAAAGTATTCATCAAGCTTATGAAAATATTTCAGAGAAAGAAAGAGAAAAAATAAGCGCTACAATGAATCTTTCAGGGTATGAAGATGTCGTTAAATTCGTTGAAATTGATGGAGAGATTCATGCAAACCCAATAATTGACGATAGAATTTTTTCTTCTTTAATCAATAAATCTGGTGTACTTCAGATCGGAGAGAAGTATTTAAAGATAGCAAATAATTCATTATTTGAAATGAGTTCTAGACAATTCAAAGAATTCAATAATTCTGGTTTAAAAATACCTGTTAATTATGAAAAACTATCAACGATAACAACTACGGATTTAGAGAGTGCTACAGTGATCGAAGATACTTCAAATGAGCGTAACACAACATGTAGAAGAAATACAGGATCTAATAGATATAGAATGGAAGGTAAAACAGTAAATACAAATTATGGAGTATATAGAGAAGTAAAAACAAGAACAATTCATCAAAAAAGAGTTCTTGGTGTTTGGTGGCAAAATCAAACTGAGCGGGTAAGGCTCTCAGGAACAGTAAATTATTCGACTTTTCTTTTGGGTGCTATTATTGATACTAGTCCTGAGGAAATATTCAACTCTCAAAATTGGGCAAAAGAAGTACATAGAGTGGTAGACTGGGCAACATCAAACACGGGTACTACTTTTACTTTGAATGCAGGAACAAGGGTATCTCATGAAGTAAGAAGAAGTGGCACTCACTCTTGTACCACTACAAATTAGGTTTATATAGAAGGTTTGAAAAGAATTGAATCTGATGGCTGGCTTAAATAACGATTAAGTCAGCCTTTATTTAAGACAAACATGAAGAAGATATTTTTATCATATGCTTTTATAACCCTTCCTGTATTTTATATAGTCGCCCAAAAAATAACAATAAATGGAAATATTACTGAAGCGGTATCTCAAGAGCCGTTGATTGGTGCAAATATTTTTATAACAACACTTTCTGAAGGCACAGGTAGTAACCAGGCTGGTTATTATAATTTAATTGTTCCAAAGGGAAAAATAATATTAGAAGTAAGTTATGTTGGATTTGAGACTATTGAATTACCCCTTCATCTAACAAAAGATACTACTATAAATTTTACGATGAAAACTACTTCCCTTGATGTTGTAGAGATTACTTCCACCAAAAACAAACCAATTCATGAAAATATTGGAAAAGTAGCTATTTCTGTAAATCAGCTAGAGAAAATTCCAGTGTTATTAGGAGAACCTGATCTTATAAAATCTATCGCTCTAACGCCAGGAGTTAGTACAGGAACCGAAGGCACAACAGGATTATTTGTAAGAGGTGGCACTCCTGATCAAAATTTGATATTGCTAGATGGAGCTACTGTATATAATACATCACATCTATTTGGTTTTTTATCATTATTCAATGCAGATGCTGTAAAAAATGTAGAACTATGGAAAGGAGGGATTCCTTCCAAATATGGAGGTAGAGTCTCTTCTGTCATGGATATTAATATGAAGGAAGGTAATATGTATAATAAAAATATAAAAGCTAGGTTTGGAATACTTTCTTCTTCAATTTTATGGGAAGGTCCGATTAAAAAAAGTAAGAGTTCTTTCTTACTCTCTGGTAGAAGTTCTTACTTAGGATTATTTACTTTACCAGTAAATATTAGTTTCAATAAAGGACGGACGGATGAAGCAGGAAATTATTGGATGTATGATATTAATGCAAAAATTAAACATCAACTAGATAACAATACCACCTTAATAGCAAGTTTATTTCATGGGAATGATATACTAAAAGCAAGGGAACGAAGCATATCAGAAAGTACATCTACGCTCAAATGGGGCAATACCATTGCTGCGCTAAAATTTACTAAAGTACTTAGCAAAAGATTATTTAATCATTCCTCCATTACCTATAACAATTACCATTATGGCATTCAATTAGAGAGTAAAGAAATAGAAAATAGTGGAATTAATCTTTTTTTTAATAATACTTCCTCCGTAAGTGATACTAAGTTCAAAAGTAATTTTGATTGGTTAATTAGCAAATGGCAATCGTTGAATTTTGGCATGGAATATATTGACCATACTTTTAGACCAGGCAACATAGAAAATAAAGAAAATACAACTACCTTACTCAATGACCAGCCAAAATTTCAGCCGAAATCATTATCTTTTTACTTAGAAGATAAATTAACTTTTAGCAAAGTCTCATTTCATTTAGGGGCTAGATTATTTAGATATACTGTAGATAAGACAAATTATACTTTCTTAGAGCCTAGAGTAAAAGTTAATTTGGCAATATCTAATCAATCAGGGATAGTAGCTTCTTATGGGAAAATAAATCAATCTATTCATTTATTAACAGGTAATGGTTCTGGGTTACCTAATGATATATGGGTACCCGCTTTAAATTCTGTTCCTCCTGTTAATGGAGAACAATTCAATCTTGGATATAGTACAGATATTAATAATAGCAAATGGAACTTCACTATCGAAACCTATTATAAACGAATACAAAATCTCATTTCATTTCAAGCAGGTGCCAATATTATAACAGGAGGGTCTAGTTGGCAACGACAAATAGAAACAGGTGGAAAAGGAGATGCTTATGGGCTTGAATTATTCTTAAAAAAACAGCAAGGGAAATTAACTGGTTGGGTTGGGTATACTTTGTCTCGGAGCGATCGTTTGTTTCAAAATTTGAATCTAGGTAGAACTTTTCCAGCTAAATTTGATAGACGACATGACTTCGAAGCTACCGCAGCTTATCAAAAAAATAGTAGATGGCAATTCTCTGCCAATTTAGTCTATACAACTGGTTATCGAGTTACTCTACCCATCGCCCTGATTGATGAATCTATTCCAATTTTTAGGGATATAAACAACAATAAGAGCCCTGATTATTTTCGCCTTGATGCAGGGGCAATCTTTAAAAAGAAAAATAGAAAAGGTAGAAATGTGCAGTGGCAATTTTCTATTTACAATTTAACGGCTAAGAAAAATCCTTTTTTTCTAGAGTACGGCGTAGCTTCAGAGTTCAATATAATCAACGATGACTTTATTAGAACTTCATGGAAAGGACGAGTAAAACAACAGACGGTTTTTACTATTTTACCATCTATTAATTACGCCATCGAATTTTAAGCTAATCAACTTATGAGAATTTTATTTTCAGTCCTCCTTTTGTTTTCCTTATTTGCTTGTACTAAAGATTTAGCGTACGATATTAGTTATGAAGGTGATAAATTAGTACTTAGAGGAACCATTTCAGAACAAGGCGTAATAGTAAAATTAACCTATTCTTTAGCGCCTACTATTGAAAGGCTTGCAATAGATTCTGAACCTATTATTCCTAATGCATCAGTTGAATTATTAGAGGAGGGTCAAGTCATTTTCTCATTGGAATATTGTGGTTCAGGAATATATAAAAGTAAAGATTTCATTCCCAACACAAACAGAAGATATTCTATTCGTGCTAGTGCGAAAGATTATCCACCAATTGTGTCTTCTGAGGTAAAGTTACCCGAAGTCATTAATCTTGATATAACACTAGAACCTCAGAAGATAAATACTCAAACTGGATTGCTACAGCTTCGATTTCAAGATCCAGTCGCTATAAGTTCTTATTATGATCTTCAAATATTAGGATTTCACTCATCAGAAGGTGTGCTAGATGACCTTGAATTTTCACTTATTGATGATGTTATAGAAGAGGAAAGAGAAGGAAGCTGTAATTTTAAATTTCTTTATAACCAAAGAGAATACTTGACATTTTTATTTCCTGATATTTGTTTCTCCGACAAATTATATACACTTAATCTTTCAATTTTACTCTATAGTCGTTGGGAAAATGTAAATAATGAATTGATTAATGGAATTGTCCCTGACTACTTAGATATTGAATTTCGCCATTTGGATTCCAATATTTACAACTATTTTAGTACTATTAATAATTTATCAGGTCTTGATTGGGCATTTACTGAACCAGCTATTTCCATTTCAAATATTGAGGGCGGGTTTGGGTATTTTGGTGCTTTTGGTACTAATAAAGTGAGAATAAAAATATAAATAAACTGCCCCTAGATTAAAACCTATACTTAAAAAAACTTCAAAAGAGGACTTGTAGTAAACGGCTCACTCGAAGTGAGCCGCTTACTTAAAACCAAGAATCCTATAAAAATTTAAGAAGCAGGCGTCTTCCGCTTCCGACGAGTCTTAAATAGTTCTACTACTTCTTTTTCTTTCAAGAAGCCTAAATCAACAAAATTAGTAGAGACAAATTTCTTGATATCCTGATAGTCTTTTCCTCGCTTATCCGTATATTTTCTCAATAGCCTTTTCACAAAGCCCATACTTAAATCATCTACATTCTGATTGAATTGCTGATTGCCAAAAATCTTCATATAGATCGGATAGTTTTTAGCTACCTCAAACAACTCTGGATACTCCGATAATTCTAAATTATTCAATAAGCGAGCATAGTACCCAAAGATCGTTTCTCTTACACATTCATTGATGAGTGATTTCCCTTCATGATGATTATAAAAGGTCTGTACCGACTCTATTGCTCCTTCATGCGTATATCCTTTGCTATGAATATTCTCCATCAAATCATAATACTCACTTAACTCATCCTTGATACTCCTACTTACTAAAGCAGACATGCGGTTATCGGCAGCAGGCGTTACGTCTAACGTACTTTTTTGTAATTTCAATAAGAAGGTCAAATACTTTTCATCAAAATTGGGAATCTCCTGTCTCACCTTGTTGAACACGCCATTTAGATGAGCTAAATCCTCTTTTTCTAAATCAAAATAGTTACCATATAAAGCTAATAACTCGACCATTTCATCGGTCTTCTGAAATGCCTCATTGCTAATAAATGTTTTCAAGTGAGGAACCAAACTGGCGTTATTAGCCTTAGAATCTACTCGATGAATGAGGAATTTTTTCAACCAAGAAAACAACACTTTAAGTTCTGAGAGCGTCTCAGGAAAAACGGTAGAAGCAAATTCTGTATTCTTAAATTGTCTTTTATACCGATTATAAGCATGCTTTCTTTCATGCTGTTCCCGAAGATTATCCAATTTCATTCCCTTCAAAAAATAGCGGACTTTTTTATTGGTAATTTCATTCATTAAATTGGTAATCCATATATCACTACTCAAGGCAAAACCCATTTGTACACTCTGCCCGATACGCTGACGGATAATGTCAAAATTCGCAGAATTACAAATCGCCATCAGTACGTCTTGGAAATGGCTTTGTGGCAAAATATATTTGTACTGTTCATTAATCTCTCCTCTTAAAACAGAATAGCCTAGTATTTTCGGTAAGAATAAACCTTCAAATTCAGACTCCAATAATTTCTTTTCTAAAGCAATTAATTGCAAAGGATCATTCGCCGCTACGGCTTCATATACAGCAGTGATTTTAGGTTCATACATTTCTTGCAACCGCTTATAATCCGCTTCTTCTTCATTTTCTAAATAGGCCACTAATTCGTCTGAGGCTTGGATTTCAGAACCAATCACTTCTAATTTGGTCGTATAGCCTTCTGCTAGTGCTAAAGCTTCCATAATAATAAAGTTTGAGTTGGAGTTAGTGTGTGGGTTGGAGTAGGTAATATACCCCGTTCCAACCCACACACCAATTCGGACTTATAAAAAATGAACCTAGTAGCGCAATTAAGCCCTACTAGGTTCGATATTCTTTAGATTTTTAGATCTATATAGACCTGTTTTTCTTTGGTTTTATGGTGCAAATATAAGTAAAATATTGAATAAATGCGAGATAGGTGTTGTGGTGTTATGGCTTTATGGCATTTTGGTTGAGTCTTCCTAATTCAAAGGATTTCTTGCCAAAACGCCATAAAGCCACAATGCCTTAGAAGCCATTATATCAATTCTTAACAGGGCTGCCAGTATTCGAAAAAATAGCCGTTAATTCATCTTTTAATGCTTGGTCATTTAACTGATCGGCGAAGCTGATTAAGCTATTTTTGGTACTATTCGCTAGGTTCTGTTCTTGCGAAAAGCCTGCCGCTAAATCTGATGGATCTAGGGAACTGTAAAAAATCAAATGTTCTGCGGTCTCGTTCGCCAATACCTTCATAACTTCTTTGGCTTTGTCATTCGCCCCTGCGGACATATAGGAATTGATAAAATAGATCGTATTGTAGTCATAAGGGAAATTCATGTGCGGAAAGGCCTCAAAGTATTTATCGGTTAGTTCAATGGCCTTTGCATTGTCCCCTTTCTTGATAAAATCTTGAATGGCCCTCAATAGCATATAGCGATGACTCTGAATACTTGGTCCAAAACTTTTATCTACATACAACCGATGCTTATCAAAATTACCCCATCGGAATTTATTCATTACATTATCATATACTTTTTGAGAATCTACTCTACCCTTTCCTAATACTCCAGGAACTAAGGGATCTTTCCCTGCTTTAATAGGAATGATTTTTAATCCTAGTCCCTCCATTTGTAGGTACTCATCTAATCCTTGTAAGGATTCTGACCGTACCGTCACCGCAAAATAAATGGGTCTTTCCCAAATATTAGAAGCCAAAATATCCAATACGGCTAAATCTCCTTTCAAGATATATTGTTTATTCACATTGAATTCCACCGCAGCAGGTAAGTCATTTACTTCGGATGGACTGATGATATTATTCTGAACAATCTTGTTTCTATCTATTGGAATAAATAATTGCTTGGAAGGCAAGAAACTCTCTAATTGTTTGCCACTTGACAATGGAATCGGATGATATTCTCCCGCAAATTTAATGGCTTGCTGTAAAGGCATGCGCGTACCATTTCCTCTTGGGTCAACAAAAATCTGGTTGCGCTTAAAGCCTCTATATTCAGAAGCAGGGATCGTCATTTTGATAGGTGCAGAGTCATTCACCTTTCTTCTTAATTGGTCAATATACCAATCTACCGCTATCAAACTTAGATTGACCACCCGAACATCCCTTCTAATATTTTCGACTTCTTGGGCATACCAAAGCGGATAGGTATCATTATCTCCATAGGTAAAAATAATGGCGTTGGGTTCACAAGATTCTAAGAAGTTACTAGCATAATCCCTAGCACCTGAATGATGTCTTCTACTATGGTCATCAAAGTTTTGGAAACCCATTAATAAAGGCGCAATCATCACCAATCCTCCTGCTACCAAAGCCCCCATCGAATTGCCCAAATTGACTCTTTCCTTGAGTAAACTATAGAATGCCAGTACGGCCATCCCCATCCAAATACAGTAGGTGAAGAAGGAACCTGCCATCACATAGTCTCTTTCCCTAGGCTCATTAGGAGGTTGATTGGTATAAATGATAATGCCTATACCCGTAATAATAAAGACCGATAACAAGCCTAGAAAATCTTTAGGGCGATTTCGTAAATGAAAAAACAAGCCAAATAAGCCAAAGATAAAGGGCAGCATATAATACCTGTTGCGGGCTTGGTGCTTCCGCATGGTTTCAGGTAAGTAGGACTCATTATACAATCTAGCTTCATCCAATGGCTTGATGCCTGACAACCAATGTCCATGTCTTTTATCCCAAGAATAATAGCCTTGTTCTCCATTTTGACGACCGGAAAAATTCCACATAAAGTAACGCCAATACATCCAACCTAATTGGTAGGAGAATAGAAACCTCACGCCATCTGCGAAGGTAGGTTTCCCATTTTTCTTATCAATCCATTGCCGATAGAGATTCGGTCTTCCCTGACTACCATCCTGCATTCTAGGGAAAAAACTTTTATCCTTATCTGCATAAACATAAGATACTTTCTTATCTGTTATTTCGTATTTATCGCCCAATCTTCCATAGCGATCCTGCTCATCTACTTTAATAGGAGATGCTTCAAAACTAGGTCCTCTTAGTAAAGGTCGTTCCCCATATTGTTCTCTATTGAGGTAGGGCAATAAACGCATGGCATCACTAGGGTTATTCATATTGATAGGGGTATTAGCATTTGCCCGTATCACAATTACCCCGAATATAGAAAAGCTAATCACTACCAAACTAGCCGCCACCACTAGTTTTTGCATAAGTGCTAAATTCTTGCGGTGGGAGTATCTCAATAGAAAGAAAATAACCGCTCCTACAATCGCTATCACAAAAATAAGCCCACTATGAAAGGGTAAACCTAAGCTATTGACAGCAAATAAATCCATCCAAGACCAGAGGGTTGGGATACCCGCTATTACGACTCTTTGCAAAAAGACAATAAAGGCAATACCTGCCGCCGCCGCTGCCCCCATCCCTACTAAATTATGATTTTCATACTTTTTAAAATAATAGAATAAAGCCAAAGCGGGGAAAGTCAACAAACTCAATAAATGCACCCCTGAAGACAACCCACCTAAAAAGATCGCCAATACTAACCAACGATCATTATCTGGATTATCGGGTAAACCATACCATTTCACCACCGTCCAAAGCACCATCGCTGTAAACATGGTGGACATCGCATATACCTCACCCTCTACCGCTGAAAACCAAATGGAAGAACAAAAGGCTGTTCCCAATCCTGCTACTAACCCTGCCGCACATAATGCCATCGTCTCTCCTCCTTCAGGGTCTCGATCTCTACCTACTAATGCCAATCGACCTAAGGTGATAGTTGTCCAACAAACAAACATGGCTGCAAAGGCAGTACATAAGCCCGACATCATATTCACTGCAAAGGCAATATCTTCTGGATTACTGGAAAAAATTTCCGCCAACCAAGTAAATAACCGCCCTACAATCATAAACAAAGGCGCCCCCGGTGGGTGAACTACCTCTAGTTTATACGCCCCTGTAATAAACTCCCCACAATCCCACAAACTACCTGTTCGCTCCACGGATAAAAAATAGACGACAGACGCTATCAAGAAAACAACCCATCCAACTAGGGTTTCTGGTTTTTTAAGTGAATTCATCATATTGTAATAAGCTGTTAGCTTTATGCTATTAGTCACAAACTACTTACTTCCAAAAATGGATAGTCAATAACTATATTCTGAGCGCAAAAGTAATAAAAGATAAGCAGCCAGTAAATACGGGTATTCGTGGTTAACCACTCATTAACCTCCTATTGGCTGTTTTGGTAAGAATTGACAAATTATCCAACTGTTTAATGCGTGAAAATGGGGAAAAAGTTGCACGAAGAGACTTTTGATTCTTAACTTTTAAGTATCCATTATTCTACTTAATTATAAAATACTCAATGGCATAATTATTCTTTTTGGCAATTAATCAGAATTTATTACTTGCCAAAGTAATAGTAAATTAACTATATTTGGCAACTAATAAGAATTTATTATCTGCCAAAACACTTCATTTATGCCTGTAACACTAGTAGGACGTAAAAAAGAACAAGCGATTTTACGGGAAGCATTCCAATCCAAAGAAGCAGAAATGGTTTCTATTATTGGCAGACGACGAGTAGGAAAAACCTTTTTAGTAAACCATACCTACAAAAAGGAAATGGCTTTTGAAATTACGGGTATTCAGAATGCTTCTCGCACATTACAATTGAGAAATTTTAGAGATGTGCTGACGGAATACGCCCAAGCTAGCTTGCCTATTGAAATCCCTAAAGATTGGTTAGCTGCCTTTCAATTATTGAAGACCTACTTAAAACCATTGTTAGCAAACAAACGGAAAGTTATTTTCTTTGATGAGTTACCGTGGTTGGATACTCATAAATCTGGTTTTTTACAAGCGTTTGGATATTTCTGGAATAGTTGGGCTTCTAAACAAAATTTGGTAGTGGTTATATGTGGCTCTGCTGCATCGTGGATTATTCAAAAAGTGGTAAAGGATACGGGAGGATTGCACAATAGGATTACCAAAAGAATCCATTTATATCCTTTTACTTTAGCAGAAACAGAGGCTTATTTACAACAAAGAAATATCCATTTTGATAGGTATCAATTAGTACAGCTATATATGGCTATGGGCGGTATTCCGCATTACTTAAAGGAAATAAAAAAAGGCAAAAGTGCTGCTCAAAATATTGATGATATTTGCTTTTCAGAAACGGGTTTGCTTAGAGATGAGTTCTCAAATTTGTATGCCGCCTTATTCAAAAACTCAGAAAAGCATTTACAAATTGTCCATACTTTAGCCGCCAAGCCGTATGGAATGACTAGACAAACACTAGTCAGGCACACCAAATTAAAAAGCGGGGCAGGTCTCTCGAAAGCTTTAGAAGAACTTGATCAATCTGGCTTTATACAGACTTCCTATCCTTTCGGCGACAAGAAGAACGAAATAGTTTATCGCCTCACTGACGAATATTCTCTCTTTTACATAAAATTCATTAAAAACAAATCTAAAAAAAGCCCAAACTTATGGAAGCATCTCAGCCAAACACAAGCCTATAAAACTTGGAGTGGTTATGCTTTTGAAAACATTTGCTTGAAGCATCTACCTCAAATAAAAGAGGCACTTCGGATTAGTGGTATTTATGCGGAGGCCTCCGCTTTCTATCAGAAAGGTACTACTAAAAATCAAGGTACTCAGATTGATCTTGTGCTAGATCGTAACGATCATGTAGTGAATCTTTTTGAATTCAAATTTTATAATGAAAGCGTATCTATCACTAAAGCTTATGCTGCTACTATGCGAACAAAAATGGAAGTTTTCAGAAAAGCTACAAATACTAAAAAACAGCTTTTTTGGACCTTCTTAACTACTTTTGGGTTAACGCATAATGAGCATAGTTTGGGATTAATTGATACGGACTTTGATATGAATATTTTATTTCGTTAATAACATATCAAAATGAGAATCACTAAAAAGACAGCGAATACCTATACTTGTCAGATTAGCATTTCCATTACTTCTCAATAACAACTTTCTTAACGCCTACTCCTTCTTTAGATTGAATTTGCAAAAAATAAATACCGCCTGTGAGAGAAGCAATATCTACATCTATAATAGAAGGACTAATTGGTTGCTCCGCTAGTAATAGTTGCCCACTACTATTGAACATCTTTATGATAATAGGTGGTTGAATAACATCCGAAAAAGAAATAGACAATCTATCTTTGGCTGGATTCGGATAAATAGACCATTTACTAGTCTCCACCTCTTTCACATCCGTCACCAATTCATTCTCATCCATTACCATCTCAAAAGCAGTAATCCCTATCCATCCTCCTTCCCCATCGGTTACATCAAAGCGAAAGGCATCTTGGGTGGCAGTAGTATTTTCTTCATTTTTATAAAGAATGCGATTATTATCTAAGTCTGCTTGGGTAAAGGTTTGTCCAATTGTTAGTGGACTGCCATTGAATAAGAGTTGTCCATTCGTGGGGGACGCAATTAAGGTGTACATTAATTCCCTCGCTACATTATTCGGATCTTCGGCTAATAAAAATTCGCTAGTGATAATTCTACCCTTGGTAGGTTGGACGGGCATAATATTATTATTAACCAGAATGGGCGGATTTACACTGGCATTAGAGCACAGTTCTAAGCCCCAAGCATCAATCGAACCGCCTTCTCCGTCAGCATTGAGCACTTCCACTTCCAATATCCAAGTGCCACTAGCGTTTTCTCCATCGAAAGTGGATAAGGAATCTTGAGGTGTTTTGGTTTGCTGATCGTTTGCTGGACATCTATTCGTTATCAAAGATTCATCATCGAAGCTAAGATTAATATTTGGAGATACGGACGGGCATTCTGCATTCAATAATGTAATAGAAGTGCCACTAGGACTAATCAAGCGAACAGCAATATGCTGAACTCGGTCATGCCTTCCTTTTAAGCCCAGGACATTGATATCGCTAATGGTTAGGGAAGAAGAAAAGTCTAAAGTGGATTGAACCGTAGGAGTACCTTGTCCAGAAATAAACAATGGCACTTGACCACTTTCAACACTAGTACACACCAATCGCTCCGTCTGAAAAGCAAAAATCTCAGAGGCCTCTCCTACCCCGCATTCATTAGAAGGAATTACCCGCCAATAATAAATAGTACTGGGTTCAAGCGATTCTCTAGAAGGATATTCTGGAGTTCTTAAATTACTAGCTCGATCTACAATAGTATTGCCAAACGAGGGGCTAGTAGCAATCTCAATATCATAAGTAATCGCATCTTCACTAGTTTGCCAAACATAAGAAGGACTAGCAATGCCTTGACTATTATTAGCAGGCATCATTAATAATAAGTCGGAGAAGTCGTTGCTGATTAGGTTAAAATCTATGGTTCTAATAATGGTGTCCGCATTAGGAGCGACCCCTCGAACATCCAATTCAAAATCTCCTTCAGTGGTTACATTTTGGAAATCAATACTTAGCTGATTACTGCTTCCAGGAGTCGTATTTGCATTTTGAAAAGTGGCAGTCGCCCCTTCAGGCAAGCCTTCTACTACTTCAAAAACGATATCATTTTGATAATCCAATAAGGAGACCGTATTTAAATCAACTATTACTTGTTCTGGTAAACAAATTTCTTTGCTTTGAATACTGGTCGCAAAAGAAAAACCCGCTTGGGTAGGATTGAGGATATCAAAATTATTATTAGAAATATCAAAAAAGATATTGTCTGCCGCTGCTATTTTTATTCGTGCTGTATTGGTAATGATTTCTGGAATCGTAACAATTTGGCTACCATCATTGTCCACTTCTTTGGCTAATATTTGTGGATAAGTTTTACCCCCGTCTATGGAAAGGAGTATATCTACCTTTTGGCAATTTACAGGAGCCACATTCGTATTCGCTACCTCCCATTGTACATTTACAGATTCTCCTACTCGTACTACATCTGTCCCTCGATTGGGAAAAGTCACTAAAAAAGGGCCAGCCGTTTCAGTGGCACTAAAAGCAATTTCTTCCCAATCTACTCCACCTGCTTCTGGATGGTTATCTCTGACGGTCAATCGAAAGGTCAAGTCTCTTGAGAAAGTGGGTAATACCTCCTTATTATCAAAATCGTTATTAATAATATTTTCTAAACTAGGTATAATTCGGACCGCAGAAGAAGCGGGTGGAAAAGAACGAAAAGTAGGAGAATTCCCTCTAGGGTCATTCAGAGTAGAAGCAGGTCCCAAATCAAACTGTTCCCAAGTATAGGTAAGGTTATCTCCGTTTTCATCTAGCCCTTCGCCTTTTAATTCAAAAGGAGTACCAATGGGAATCACTAAGTTCTGCGCTTGCAGGATAATCGCTTCTGGTGCGATATTTCCAGTTGTTAATTTCGTTCCACAAGCGGCATTGCTTTCTTGAAATAACTCTACTTCTTCTATATTCGCCACATGGAAATAAGCATCTGATCGTTGCTGGATATTGTTTTGTGGCCCACAGGCCCCTGCATAAGACATGATGGTACTGCCGCTACCTGGCTCATAAGGAGTAGCTGCACGTTGCCCTTCGGAACCCGTGCAATTGGACCAGGAATGGCTGGCAGAAAGTTGATGTCCTAATTCATGTGCAAAAACATTGGTAGCAAAAACAGTATTACTTTGAAACTGGCAAGACACTCCTTGAGATTTTGCCACAGAACAGGCCAATCCCGTCACTACCCCTACTGCTCCACCTCCCGTAAAACAGTCTGCGGTTAAGATATGTCCTATATCAAATTTGTTGACATCCACTCTTGTTTCAATCTCAAACGAACTTTGATTGACTAAACTAAAAACACTTCCATTTCCATCATAAGGATCGGTAGCTGCATCTAAAAAAACTAGGTCTTCTGTTTCCTCTATCAACTCAAAACGAATAGCAAAGTCTCTTTCAAAAATGGAATTGACAAAAGTTAGTAATTCTCCAAATTCAAAAAACACCTCTCCTTTCAGTCTAGCCCTATGATAATCTGCAAATTCACCTGTGCTAGAAAGAACTAATTTATAAACGGTTAAATCAGTGGGCATCCCTCTTGAGCGACTTTGAACTCCCCCCGACCCTCTCTTGGAAAGAGGGGGAGTCATCTCTGAAACAGAATTCTCCTTCGATTCCAGTTGCTCAACTCGATGTCCACAACTCAATTGCAAGTCTCCAAAATTTTCAACCACTTGGTCCTTGGCATAGTAACTAGCATAGTAAGAGTTCTCGCCTTTCACTAAAGGCTCAATAAATACTATCCCTGCTGCATCATGAATGATCGCATGCACTCCATTGGGTGTATAGGTCAACCTTCCACTAATAGCGATATTTTCTACCTGCTGAATGGTGTAGGATTGAATAGCAGGATATTTTACCGCAAGTGCAGGCTCTAGGAAAGGAGCAGATTGAAGTCGAAAAGTGGCTAATTCCCTATTCGGTAAAGGCAAGGACAGTGCTGCTTGCTCTTCTTCTTTTGAAAGTATTTGTTCAAATTTCTCTATATCTAAGGCTAGCGTTCTATAAGAATTGACTTGCAAAGAAGAACGACTATTAGAAAGTTGTCTTTCATCAATGTCCGTCCAAATATTTTGAGCGGTAAGTACATTGAAAAGAAATAGTAGCGTTACTGTAAGAAGTGTGGGTTGGTAAAATCTATTTGCCATTTTAATATCTGTTGCTTCATAGATAGCAGGCATTTTTTTTTAAAATGCCTGCTATCTTAATAACCTTAATAGTTCGAGCATTTTCACTAAATAAACAAACACGAAAATAATAAGGATTGACAGTTGCTACCAATCCAAATACCTATAAACGACAATTTTGAGACGGAATTAATGGAGATTGTTTGATGGTTTCGCTTCGCTGATTGTTTGATTGTTAATGTTAAGTGTACGCAAACAAAAGAAATGATACAGTTAAATTAATAGGGTTCTTTGAGAAATCTCCTGTAATGGAGGCAATTAGCAAATCAGATTGGCATCGAGCCAATCTGATTTGCACAAGGGTTTCTAAAGGGGCAGGTCAACCATCAAGCCATCAGGCCATTAAACAATCCTTTCCATCACAAACAATCTTTATTAATGCCCAAGACAAACTTCTCTACGACACCAATACTTTTAGCCGCTTCTGCCCCTTTGAAGCCTCGAATCATATGATCGTTTAAACGAAGCTTTGCCTGATCGCTTAGTTTTTTAGCTAAGGGGATATAGGACCAATGCCATTTTTCCTCATTATATCCATGTGGGCGTTCGGGACCTTTTGGGGTATAAGGTTGGCAAAAGCCAAAGGTGGGTCCATTAGCTACTAGCCAAGTATATTCTTTTAAGCCTTTCCCTTTTTCAAAATAACTATTTTCAAAGGCATTAATATCTATATCTGTCCCCCAATGATGACGAGAACTGCTCGGCATAGAACTCCAACGCAAAATTTTCAAGGCTCTTTCCTTTGGGTCAGGGGTAGTTTTCGCCAAATTTTCACCTTCTTCTACTAGACGTTCACCAGTCCACTTGGCTTCCCATATTCCCTTTTGGGCTTCAAAATTTCTAGTGGCAGATCGAATTTGAAGGGTGACGCCGTCCTTCTTAGCGGCATTGTACATTTTCTGAAAAGCAGCCCAAGTTGCTTTGTGCAGATAGCGTTTATTGCCATCCGAGTGAGGCGGATTGACCAATACAAAATCAGGATGGGTAACTGGATCAAATTTACCCATGATATAATCAATGGTAATAGAGGAATCTATTTGGACCGTCGGGGTGGCAGGCGGAGTGGCTTTTCTTGTTGCCATCTCAGAGGTAGCTGCCGTTTCTTTTTTACCAGGCATTTCTTTACAAGCTCCCAGCAAAAACAATAAAAGTAGGTGATAATATTTCATGTTATACTATTTCCCGCAAATTACTCATCCCTTTTGAAAAATTCTTAACTTAGTACAAAATTTCCTAGCATGACTAAACCTATTGGAAAACAGTTAGTGGATAAAATACTAGCCTTACCTAACGCACCTGCCTTAGTTACGGAAGTTTCTGCCATTTTACAGGCAGAAAAAAAGCGACGAGTAACATTTTATAATGAAATCTCAGAGTTTGAAAAGGCAGAATTTATTAACGGTGAAATAGTTATTCATTCGCCTGTTAAGAAGTCTCATAATGATGTAACAACCTTACTATCTAGCCTATTAATGGCTCATGTTCGCAAAAACAAGTTAGGGTATGTGGGCATTGAAAAAATTATGATCCAACTGACTAGAAATGACTATGAACCAGACATTTGCTTCTTCCATAAAAAAGTAGCGAAGTCTTTCAAAGCTACCCAAAGTCTATTTCCCCCACCCAACTTAGTTATTGAAATCCTTTCCAAAAAAACGGCAAAAAATGATCGGGGGATTAAATTTCAGGATTACCAAGATCATGGAGTGGAAGAATATTGGATCATTGATCCTATTAAGAAAATAGTAGAACAGTATCAATTGAATGCGGAAAAAGAGTACCAATTAGTTTATAAAGGTAAAAAAGGAAATATCAGTTCTACTGCTGTAAAAAAATTCACAATTGATGTGGAAGCAATATTTGATGAGGCAAAAAACCTTGTTGAGTTACAAAAAATCCTTACTTAGTAACGACGAAATAATAAATCCATCAAATTGGTCGAAACTATTTTGTTCTCAGTTTTTATTAAAAATTCTTTGCATAGCAGGGCTACGGAAATAATTTTTAATGGAAAATGAGGGCAAAAGAGATCGTCCAAATGGTGGAGTTATTGTTTTGTCGTTACTTAGCACATCTAATATACTCATCTCTATTGGCAATCATCATCGGCTGCTCGGGCAGCACAGGTAGTTCTCTTCTAAAAACCATCCTTAATCGGCATTCCCACATTTTTGCAGGCCCTGAAACCTGTTTATTTGCCTATCCTTCTGTTTACCAAAATTGGCAAGTGGAAAGAAATAAATTATTGAACCACATCGTGACAGATGGGTGGGTAATCCGCAGAGGCGTGAATCTTTTACAAGCAGAGTATGGTTGGCAGGAAGCAGAACTACAACAATTGTTGCAAACAACAAATAGCTTTCAAGCATTCGTTACCGTTTTTTTTAAAAAGTCTTTACAAAAAAATCAAAAAGCAATATGGATTGAAAAAACGCCAGTCAATGCCTATGGCTTCCGAGCGTTTCTTGAAAATTATCCTACCGGTAAAGTCATCCAAATAATTAGAAATCCCTATGACACGATTGCCTCCTTAATGGCTAGGGGCATGAATGCTTATTATGCGACAGGGTACTATGTGTATAATACAGCGGTTGCCACTTCTTGCTATCAAAGTCCTAGATATTATCAATTGAAATATGAAGACTTAGTAGCCAATCCCAAAACAACAATCGCACAATTATGTCAATTTCTACAGCTTCCTTTTGAAGAAGAAATAATTAAGGCAAAGCACGAACAACGTTCCGAACCGACCACTATGAAAGGATGGCAACATCATGAAACGGCTAAAGTAGTTTCCTCTAGTATA
This sequence comes from uncultured Saprospiraceae bacterium, assembly GCA_937973995.1. Classification (GTDB taxonomy): domain Bacteria; phylum Bacteroidota; class Bacteroidia; order Chitinophagales; family Saprospiraceae; genus JAFMDF01. Next base: position 12,256 of record CALJIQ010000047.1, on the reverse strand, counting down.
GGACGTTTTCAGCAACTAACAGAAACAGAAAAAAAATTGGTTCATGCTGCCATTGCCTCTTTTTCCATCTCTCCTATTTTTCTAAAGAAGCATAAAATTCAATTTACTAATTGTCGGGAATTATGCGAAAAATTGGACTATCCTTATGCAACTAGTTCTTCTTATACACACCCATATATTTTGAGAAAATACCAATGGAAAAATAAATTGAGTCGTTGGCGTTTTGGAGGAAGACAAACTTGGCAAGATTATCCTGGAAAATTATTTTAGTTTTCCTAAACACTAAATATTTGATAATTAGTCATTTAAAAACGAATGATAAAAGAAAGTAAAAAAATATCATTTTTTATTGACAACGGATGCTTGCATTTATCAAAAAAAATAAGATATATTGCAGCATCAAAATTACAAAGCCTTCCATCTATTTTTAAAATCCATCATTACTATTCAAAAAGAGCGATCAAAAACGCTTGCCTATTACTATCTACCACCTAAGACATTTATTTATTTTGAATGATGAATTTCGAACATATTCAATCGTTCAAAATTACAGTTAGAAATTATATCCAAAATTCAATAAAAAAGGTAAGCTAATTATCTGTAACCTTGAACAAGTTGCAGAAGTATTACCAATACATTTTAAGTACCCATGAACAACAGGTTATACCTAACCCCCTACAGTGATAGATCACTGATAGCGAAGATATTATGGCGATTACAGTCATTACTTTCCACCTTACACAACCTCCTATACCTTGCTATAACCAAATCGGAATATCTCCATGCTATTACTATAGCAAGTCCTCTTTACTTACCACCATCTTTTAAGTTCTTTATGGATGAGAAAAGCACATAACTTTCTCTTCTCTCAAGCATTGCCTAGGATAATCCCACTTGGACTATTCACTGGATAATCCAATCCAAAGCACTGCTTAAGACCATTAGAAAAGAATTTTAATACGGATAATCTCAACAATGTATTAACGATTCAGTTGACGCAGTAATCGTAGGGGCTTTTTATAGCCTATTCGGTTCCTTCAACTGGAAGTCTTAAGGGTTTAAATTGCCCAGATGCAAGTGCGTGCTATCGCATTTCCATCTGTCAATTATATAGACTACCAGACAGGTTTTCCTATACTGGTAGAGTAACCAAAATTGTTGAAATTTTAACCAAAACCGTATTGCCTTTCTTCCCCTGTGAAGGATACGGCATAAAAAATCAATTCATCCATGAACGAGATGTACCCGTCCTTTAAATGGACTAAACAGACTAAGCAATTTTACTATTCATGCATCCTATTATTATCTCTTATCATCCCTCACTTTTTAGTTATCAATATAACGACAGCCGAAAGAGTCAGCTTTAAGGAAGCAACATATGGTAGCCTGCCCAATTCGTTTGGGCAGGTTTTTACAATGCCTTCTGATGGTACAGCTACCAGCTATACTATTTCAGATTGTACTGCAAAAAATCAATTCATAAGTGATGGATCTACCTTATACGCAGATGCTACCGCAAGAAGAGACACCCTTACCCTTTGCCCACAAAATCAGTGGCAAACGGTCAAAGTAACTTTTGAAAAATTTGATGTTTCTAACAAAGATTTATTATCTGTTCATAATGGAAATTTAGCTGCCTTACGTTCCTATACTGCCCCACTCATTGGTAGTGCAAGTGGCTATGGTGCCTCTGCTGCATTTGGTGCTTGGGTACAGGCTAGTTGTGACCCTGGCATTAATCCTTCTGGATGCTTAACCTTTACTTTCAAAACAAACGGTGATTATAATAAAGGTACTGGCTGGGATGGCTGGGTGAGTTGTGAAAGTAGAGATATACAATTGCAAGCTCCCAATATCAATTCTCAAGTATGGTGTGGAGAATATTTCGATGTGTTAACGATTGGCGGACCCACCATTACAACTAATTGCAATGCGGCTATTGACGACGAAACAATGGTAGAAGTGTATAATGCAAACGGTTCTACCTGCATCAGTACAACGGTCTCCAAATCAAAAGGAAAAACAGTAACCCAAACGTTCGCAGTAGGAGTATATGCAATCACTTATACCCTAAAGTCTGATCCTACAAAAACAGTCTCTACGGTATTCAGTGTCGGAGATCCTTCGCTTACTTGTAATGATAGAATTAATGTTTCTATGGGGTCTGGTTGTGGTTCTAATTTGACTCCTGATATGATTACGGAGAATCATTGCGATCCTATCCCTGGTATTATGCACTACGAGATTACCATCAAAGATAATTTCGGGAAGGTTATTGCTAGTGGTGGCAAGAATGGAAAATATCCTTATATCACCAAAGACATGATCAATTTTTGTGGAGAAACAACCTATACCGCAGAAATTAAACGAGTATATTTTGAAGACTATACGCCCTCTTATTGCAATAAAGGCGTGCAAGTTCAAACTTGTTCCACAGAACTATTATTTGAAGATAAAACACCTCCTGTTTTCAATGATTTCGATTCTAAAGATGTGGTCTATGATTGTGATATTCAATTGACAGATGAAGGCTTAAAAAACTTAAAACCTACCTTTATTGATAATTGTAATTATAAAGCAGCAACGCTACATACCGCTAAAGAAATTAGCAAAAACAGCAATTGCGATAGAACCTATTTGATCACTTGGAAAGCAGAAGATCAATGTGGTAATGTGAACTACTTAGAAAGAACATTAGAAATAAAAAGACCTGGTATAGATAAGATTGTCAAAACACCAGACGTACATTTCAGTTGTGGAGAAGATGATGCTAGTGCAATAGATGATATTTCCAAAACAGGTACAGTGGGTCTGAAAATAGGGTATGAAAAAAATGGAAAATTCCATGCAACTGACACGCTAGATTTAAGTACAGAAACCTATGTCTGTGATTATATCCTAACCAGTACAGATCAACCATTTCCTTCCGATTGTGGATCAAAGACATTGCGTTATTTTCAACTATTAGATTGGTGCAAAAGCTCTAGCTTAATCCCAATTGATACCCAACTCATCAAATTTATAGACACCCTCGCTCCCCAGATTAACTGTAGCCCACATGCTAGTTTAGCGATGGCACAACAAATTCCTTTACCTACGAATAGTTGTGCGACTACCCCTAGTTTTGCGCCGCCAAGTGCCAGTGATAAATGCGATCCAAATGTCAGTGTAGCTATGTTTACCGTAGAGGTGCAGCACACGGATTATTGGAAAAAATTAGGCGATAGTTTTACTCATACGGGTGACTTAGAATGCGGTACTTATCGAGTGGGATGGAGAGCTTTTGACGAATGTCATGAACAATTAAAAGAAGACACCTGCTATCGCTATTTTGTTATAGATGATAAAACAGCTCCCACAGCCATTTGTAAAGACCAATTGAATGTATCTATCGGTACAGACTATGCAAGAATAAATGCAATTGATATAAATAATGGAAGTACAGATGCCTGCGGTATAGCACAGTTGTACACCAGAAGAACAGTATGTGGTGATCTAACAAAATGGGCGGGTGAAGAAAATACCTACATTAAAGAAAAGTATAATAATGAATTAGACCCAACTGGCTGGAATGATTTTGTGAGTATCGAATGCTGTGATTTACACCAGATGGTCAAGCTAGAATTATTGGTCATTGATAATAAAGGCAATTATAATTTCTGTTGGGTGGACATACGACCAGAAGACAAATTGAGTCCAGTCTGTTCTTACCTACCTGCACAAACCGCCTACTGTGATGAGTTACACGCAGATGAATTAGGGCAAAGTACAGATACCAATAATAATGGTTCTTTTGACTATAATGAATGGGTACCCCTAACTGGTTCTTTAATAGCGTATTATAATCAAGAATTTGGCGATCCGCTAACTACCTGCTCTGATAATTTAGACTGTAATAACCTTACACTTGAACAAGAGTATCAGATGATTGACTTGAATTGCGGACAATTGCAAGTAAAGCGAAGGTTTAGAGCCATAGATTGGAAAGACAATCCCTCTAGTTGGGGAGAACAAACGATCACTATTAATTACCGAGCCGATTGGGCGATTCGCTTCCCTGTGGATTGGGTAGGTACTTGTGGAAGTTCTATTCCTGATACCGACTTAGAAATTAGCTTAGGCTTATGTGATAAAATAGCGTATGAAGTAGAAGATCAAGTATTTCAAGCTGCGTCAGGCTCTTGTTTTAAAGTGCTCCGAAAATTCTCCATTATTAATTGGTGCAAATTCAATCCGGATGCACCCGCAAAAGAAATCAATAGAGTAGAACGAAATGGAATGGTGAGAGATACCCTGACAATCACAAGCGATGATTGGGGCCACCATAGTCAACTTACTTATACCCAAATATTAGAAGTAAGAGATACAGAAGCACCCGTTGTTACAATAGACGAAGTAGAAGCATGTATTACAGGAGAAGCATGTGACGATATCAAGTATTTTTCTGCCACTGCAACGGACTGTAATATAGCCGCCACTAATGATTTACAATTTAATTGGGAGATTTATAAGGACGGATATTCTATTGGAACAGGAGCAGGCAATACCTTTGAATGGACCGTACAAGCTGGACCTACTTATAAAGTAAAATGGGGGGTAAACGATCGCTGTGGTAATAATGCTTGGGAAGAACAAGACTATCAATTTAAAGACTGCAAAGCCCCTTCTCCATATTGCTTGGATGGCTTAGCCATTGCTTTGATGGAGACTGGAATAGTGGACATTTGGGCGAATGATTTTGATTTAGGAAGTTATGATAATTGTACCAGTAAAGAAGATTTAGACATTCGCATTTATCACGAATCCTTAGGCAATCAACCAAGTACGACCGAGGAAGTATTACAACTATCTTCCAGTATTGATTTCAGTTGTGATTATATCGGTACTCAATTTGTGTCTATCTATGTGATTGATGCACATGGCAATTGGGATTATTGCACGACCTCGGTCATTATTCAAGACAACCAATCTGTTTGTAATTATGGACAAGTGGCTGGAAAAATATATACAGCAGATGGAACGATGGTTGAAAACACAGAGGTCCTGATTGAAGGGATTGGCACCATGCCAAGTCCATTCATGACAGGAGCCAATGGTCAGTATGATTTTGAAATTGACCTAGGAGGAGACTATACCGTTCGACCACAGAAAAATCTTCATGCACGTAATGGCGTATCTACTTTTGATTTAGTGCAGATTAACAAACATATTCTAGGCATTAGTGCCTTCGATTCGCCTTATCAATATATTGCAGCTGATGTGAATAAATCTAATACAATCTCTGCTTTTGATATGGTCATTTTACGGCAATTAATTTTGGGAATTATAGAAGAGTTTCCAACAAATACGAGTTGGCGATTTATTCCATCTGATTATGAATTTCTTACGAATGATCCTTTATCAGAGCCGTTCTTAGAATATATCCATATCAATGAAATGCCTGAATTAATGACCAATCTGGATTTCATCGCAGTAAAAATTGGAGACATTTCTGGCAATGCGGATACCAATACATTAACTACTGCAGATACTAGATCAACTGATAAATTTACACTGAGTGTAAGCAATCATAAATTACAGAAAGGAAACACATTCACGGTACCTATTTACCCAGAGAATATGCAAGGGATTGCAGGTTATCAATTCACTTTAGCATTTGAAAATTTAGAATTGATTAACCTAGAAGAAGGTATTGCCAAAGCAGAAAACTTTGGTATGCACCTCACAGACCGTGGATATATAACAACGAGTTGGAATGGTACTCCCCAAAGTAGTACCCTTTCACAACACAGCAAGGCGGAGCCGCTGTTCCAACTCACTTTTAAAGCAAAAAAGGATGGGCAATTGAAAGACCATCTCACAATTACTTCCGCTATAACTACTGCGGAAGCTTACTCTAAAGAGGGCAACCTATTATCAATTGATTTAGAGGTACAAGAGAAAGAACTAACAGCGATTACCCTACAACAGAATACCCCCAATCCTTTTAAAGAATTTACGACAATCAACTTCACGCTACCTGAAATGGATCAAATTCAACTTAAAGTAATCAACCTACAAGGCACTATTTTCCATCAACAAGATATAACTGCCACCAAAGGTGATAATACCATATATTTCAATCAACACCTCCCACCAGGCACCTATCTATATCAATTAATCACGTCCAATGAGAGGCTTACCAAAAAGATGTTGGTATTAAAATAGTGGCGAACTTCAGTCTTCCTCTCAACTTCAATACAATCTTATTGAAGTTGAGAAGAAGATTGAAATCATCCACCTTCTCGCTGCTATTCGTTCCTACTATTTTCTGAGAAAACCATCTAACTCGACCCAAAGGAAATATTGCTTATGCTACCAATAAGCCTATCATTCCTATGACCAAAAGGTAAACAAAAAAAATACTTAAATCGGTTTTTGGGTATGCCTCCCGTAGGGGAGGCACTTTCCAAAAACGATTTGAAAAGGCTTTATGGCTTTGTGGCTTTATGGCGTTGTGGTAGGTATTGCTTATTCGATAATAGTAGTACATTTTCCATATACATCCCCTAGCCAAAACGCCACAATGCCAAAACACCACATCACCTAAAAGAATATACTTAAATCGGTTTTTGGGATGGCCTCTCCTCGCGGGGAGGGGCTTTTTTTCCCAAAACGATTTAGTGACAACGAAATATCGGTTTTTGGATCAGTCCCTCCCACGGAGGGGCTTTCCAAACTCCAATGACTAATGACCAATGACTAATGACCAATGACTAAAAATATATCGGTTTTTGGGATGGCCTCTCCTCACGGGGAGGGGCTTTTTTTCCCAGCCGACAAGAGTAAAACCAAAACTTAATACCTATGGCAGTCCTCTACGGAGGGCTGCTACAACTTCCCATTGTTCAAAGATACTTTTGCTTAGGCGTCAGTCATTTTCATGGCTGGCGTTTTTTTTTTGCAAGCCATTGTGTTGGCTTTCTTGAAGCCAATATAATTTAACATTCCTAATTATGTTGGCTTCAAGAAAGCCAACACAATAAACAATCCCCCAATTAATCTTAATTTAAAGTATATTTCCTCTATCCCATCCAAATAATGCTTTTATTTGCAGGTATTCCCATAAAGCGGACTAAAGTCCAAATTACAACGTGATTATGCTACCTAAAATCAACCCGACTACTACCAACACTTGGCCCGTTTTAAAGGCGCATTTTGACCAAATAAAAGATCTTCATTTAATAGATATATTCAAAGCCGATCCTAAACGCTTTGAGGAATTTTCTATTCAAGAGCAAGATATATTAGTAGATTTTTCTAAGAATCGAATTACGAAAAGAACGCTTCTATTATTGCTGACTTTAGCCTATGAAATGAAATTGCCAGAAGCAATCGAGCAAATGTTTAATGGCGAAGTCATTAATAAAACGGAACAACGTGCGGTCTTACATACGGCACTTCGTAACCGCAGCAATCACCCCATCTTGGTAGATGGAAAGGACATCATGCCTGGAATAAATCAGGTACTACAGCAAATCCAACATTTCTCCAATCAATTGAATAGTGGACAACTTTTAGGATATACGGGAAAGCCGATTACCAACATCGTAAATATTGGCATTGGAGGGTCTGATTTAGGATTGGTCATGACAACCGAAGCATTAAAACCTTATTGGCAGCCAACGATCAACACTTATTATGTGTCTAATGTGGATGGCACACACATTGCTGAAACCTTAAAAAAGGTGGACCCCGAAACCACGTTATTTATCATTGCTTCTAAATCCTTTACGACCCAAGAAACGATGACCAATGCCCACACTGCTCGCCAATGGTTTCTACAATCTGCTAAAGAAGAAAAATCAGTTGCCAAGCATTTTGTGGCAGTGTCAACAAATGCAGCCGGCGTACAACAATTTGGAATTGCTCCAGAAAATATGTTTGTATTTTGGGATTGGGTGGGTGGAAGGTATTCCCTTTCTTCTGCTATTGGTTTAGCCATTGCTTGTACGATTGGGTATAAAAATTTTGAAGGATTATTAGATGGTCTTCATTCCATGGATCAGCATTTTAGAACAACCCCGTTAGAAAAAAATCTTCCTGTTCTCCTAGGATTAATAGGCATTTGGTACAATAATTTTTTCGGCGCAGAAACAGAAGCCATTTTACCATACGATCAATATCTACATCGCTTTGCTGCCCACTTCCAGCAAGTAAATATGGAAAGCAATGGCAAGTACGTAGATCGAAGTGGAGAAGCAGTCACCTATCAAACGGGACCGATTTTATGGGGAGAACCTGGCACGAATGGCCAACATGCCTTTTATCAATTGATCCATCAAGGCACCAAAATGATCCCTTGCGATTTTATAGCCCCTGCTATCAGTCATAATCCCATTGGTGATCATCACGATAAATTATTAGCCAATTTCTTTGCGCAAACAGAAGCCTTAATGATGGGGATGACCATGGAAGAAGTAATGGAGGATTTAGAAAAGTCAGGCAAGACGCCTGATGAAATCATGGAGTTAGCACCCTTTAAAGTATTCAAAGGAAATATTCCAACCAACTCCATTTTTGTAAAAAAAATTACTCCTTTTACATTAGGACAATTAATTGCATTATACGAACATAAGATTTTTGTACAAGGAGTGATTTGGAATATTTATAGCTTTGACCAATGGGGCGTACAACTTGGAAAATTATTAGCTAAAAAAATACTTCCAGAATTAAAGGACAATGAGCCGATTACTACGCATGATGGATCAACACGCGGATTGATTAATCAGTATAAAAAATGGCGAGAATAAACTACAAATTCCAAGCATCAAATTCCAAAGTACAACTAATATATTTTGGAATTTGTTGCTTGTGATTTGGAATTTCTAAACTGATGGAAACCCTCCTACAACTAGACCAAGCGCTCTTTCATTTCATCAATGAAGCATGTAAAAATGCTTTCTTCGATTGGTTGCTCCCTCTATGGCGAAATAAGTTTTTTTGGATTCCACTGTATATCATTTTAATAGGTAGTATTATTAAAACCTTTGGTAATAAAAGTTGGTGGTTGATTATTGGGTTATTAATAACGATTGGCATTTCAGATGCGACCAGTAGCCATCTTATTAAAAATCAAATCCAACGGATTAGGCCTTGTAACCAAGTAGGATTTAAAGAAACGGCTCACCTCTTAGTCCCTTGTGGAAGCGGTTATAGTTTTACCTCTTCCCATGCTACCAATCACTTTGCCTTAGCTTTTTTCCTCATCCTAACAATCGGCAGGCGTTGGAAATGGGTACGGGTTCCTTTATTCTTTTGGGCTTGTTCTATAGCACTCGCACAGGTATATGTGGGCGTACATTATCCACTAGATATAGTTGCAGGTGGCATGTTAGGAATGTTAATTAGCTTTGTAATGGTTTACTTATTGAATCAATTAAATGTATTCCGGTTTCCATCCTTCCATCACTAATTCCTTCCATCCTTGAGATTTTTTATTACCTTCGCCAAATGAAAACTACCTACGCCCCTATCAATAAAAGGCGGGTTATTTATATTGCCATTGGATGGGTCCTACTCAGTTGGGTGCAGGTCTTTTATGATTATCTGGTAGTACTCAATTTTGTATTACCCCAAATTGATTATCCACTCTGGCAGTTGTTATTCTCGAATGGGCTAGTTGCTTTAATTGCAGGGACCATAACGGGTATTTTTTTGACCAAATTAAACCTCTGGATACGCTCTCATCTTTTTTGGAAAGCGATGTTGAGTATTCTTAGCATTTATATTCTCGGTAGTATTGTATTTATTGGGTTTGGTTCTTTTTGTTATCAAGTGATGACGAAGCAATTATCTCCCTTCCACCCTACCATTCTAAAAGAAGTAGCGACCTTCATGACGGGTCCAGATTTCTTTAAGCATTTTATCAGTTGGGGGCTTATCTTGTTTATTACCATGATTATCTTGGAAATTAATGATAAATATGGACAAGGTAATTTTCGATACATGTTGACGGGACGGTACTTCCAACCAGTGGAAGAAGAACGTATTTTTTTATTTATGGATTTAAAAGGCTCTACCACTATTGCAGAACAATTAGGTCCTAAAAGATACTTTCAATTCCTCCAAGATTTCATCAATGATGCTACCCCACCTATCCTACAAACGAAAGGACGAATCTACCAATATGTAGGCGATGAGATCATCATCAATTGGAAAATGGACACTGGTTTACAAGACGCCAATTGCGTCCAATGTTTTTTCAAAGTCCAAGAAACCATTCGAGCTAGACGCAATCACTATTATCAAAATTATCAACTCCTTCCACAGTTTAAAGCAGGGGTGCATTGCGGGAAAGTCATGGCAGGAGAAATTGGCGTAGTCAAAAAAGAAATTACTTTTTCTGGAGATGTTTTAAATACGGCAAGTCGGATTCAAAATGAATGTAATAAGCACGGAGTGCTCTTATTATTATCAGAAAAATTATTAAATCTTTTACCCTTACCAGCTTCTATGGAAACGAAAGCGATTGGGAATATTGAGTTGCGGGGGAAACAGGAGAAGGTAAATTTGTTTACTATATATTCTTAGATAAATGCCCAACATTAAGTTTACATAAATAAGCTAAAATGATTAAACTTGCTTAGGTTTAAATCATAACTATACTGTAAGTGGGATAAAATTGTGAAAGTGAACTAAATGTTTATTGGTTTATCTGTTTAATCGTTTACAAGCTATACTTGGATAAACAGTTCAACAACTAAACAAATAAACCGTATTGGAAAATCACTTTTTTACACCGTTTCGAGTATATAAAGATGTAAAAAAACAAGTAGAACAATTCAAAGAGTTTGCTACTTTGACAGATAGACTACAACTTTCTCAGCCAAGTAAAAGGATTTAATCGCTGTTTGCCCTTCCATACTTCTAAGTGTAGTTCAGGTTGTTCTTTTTGAACAGGAATAGCTGCTATTCCAATGGCTTGCTGTGCCAAAACTATTTCTCCTTTTTTCACCTTCACCGATTCTAAATTGGAATACACGGTGTAATACTCTCCGTGTTGAAGAATTAAGGTATTCTTATAACCAGGAACTATTTGGATCGCTTTAACCACTCCTTCGTGGAGAGAAAAGACCGTTGGATTAGACCTTGCTTTGATATCAATTCCGTTATTATTGATAACAATTTTTTTATGGATCGGATGCGGTTGGTTGCCAAAATACCTTACAATAACTCCTTGTTGGATGGGCCAGTTGAATTGACCTTTTCGTTTGATAAATTCATAGGATATGGTTGGTGATAGTTTTTTAGTAGGACTTTCTTTTTCGATAATAGCTTTTTCCACTTCACTAGATTCTTCTATTCTATCTACATCCGCAGCAATGGTAAACTCCACCGTTTTTGCCAATCTCTGATGTGCTTCTTTCTGGGCTTTTAATAATTTATTGATTTCATAGGTTTCTTTTTTAAGTTGCCCTACAATTGTTCCCGTCAACTCCATTTCCTCTTGGACTATTTTACGTTGATTCATTTCTTCTAGTAAGAGTCGTTCTTGTTTCTTTTTATTGACGGTTAATTGTTGGATTTTCTCGTTTAAATTCGTTCGTTTTTCTAGGATTAATAGGACTTGTTTCTTGCGATATTCTTTGTACTGTTGCAAATACCGCCACCTTTTCAGAGCTTGATTAAAACTAGCAGCGGAGAATAAAAACAATAAGTCATTTCTACTTTTCTTTTGCCGAAAAGCTTGACGCATAATGGTACTATATTCTTCCTTCAATCTATCTATTTCTATCTCCAATGAATCCACTGCTAAAGCCGCTGTTTCTACTTCTACACTAGCCGTATTGATTTCTTTTTGAATAACGTCTATTAGTCGTGCCCGCTGAGATAATTTATGCTGTAACGCATAATAACTATCCAATACCTGCGCCTGTGTCTTTTGGGTATTGCTTAATAATTCACTGGTATTTCTAATTTCTTGTAATAACTCTTCTGCGGTTTGACTAGGAAGAAAAAAAGGAAAGGATAATAAAATGGGCAGTATTAAAAGGAAGCGAAAATTTGAGATCGTTGAAGTTGAGATTGAAGTTGAAGTTAAAATTGTCATTTACAGAGAGGTTATATTCTCAAGTGTAAGTAGTGTGACATTATTAATTATTGATTATTAATTATTTTCCAGACGCTACTGAACACGCCTAATTAGCTAATAATCAGTAATTAATAATCAATCAACTGAAAAGCAAAGTTGTTAACTTATTTTTGTCAGACTACT
>CALJIQ010000046.1 GCA_937973995.1 uncultured Saprospiraceae bacterium | reverse complement strand
ATCAGATTGACTCGATGCCAATCTGATTTGCGGTTCGTACAGTTTCACGAGAATTGTCAAAGAATTAATTTTGTTTACTATTTGGACTTTTGAAAGAGGGCGATGTCACCCATACCCACTACCCACAACAAAAATACCAATATTTATAACCAATTGTTTTGCTACAAATGAAGCGTATTCACTTATTTGAATTTGAAGATTTACCTTGGTTTCCGCATTGGATACGGAACCATATGACGAATATGCTCAATGCAGTTCATCGGCTGATGGGTACCGCAGATACCATTGCCTCCTTACTGGGACCTACTTTAAAGGAAACGAAGCAATCCAAGATTTTGGATTTATGTTCTGGGAGTGGCGGCCCTATTATGGAAGTCGCCCAATTATTGCGTTCTAATTATGACATGCATAACCTCTCTCTTACGCTGACCGATCTATATCCTAATGAACAGGCAGCCGAAGTAATAAATGCGTCAACAGATGGCATTCATTATTTTACGACACCTGTTGATGCTACCAATCCACAATTAACACAGGAAGGGCTGCGTACCATGATTTGTAGTTTTCATCATATGCCCCCTGCTGAGGCATTAAAAATATTACAAAGCACCCAACAGGCTAATCAGCCTTTTTTTTTATTTGAACTGAGTGATAATAGCCAACCTCCCACTTGGCTTTGGTGGATCGCGCTGCCATTTAATTTCCTTTTTGGTTTATTTGTAAGTATGAAGACGAGGCCATTTACGTGGTGGCAATTTGTTTTTTCTTTCCTACTTCCTATTCTTCCGCTTTTCTTTGCATGGGATGGGGCGGTTTCTAATACTCGAACCTATACAAAAAAGGATTTAGAGGAACTATTAGCGCAATTGCCTACTTCTACCTATAACTGGCAGATAGGAACGGTAAAGGGAGGACCTGGGCAACATCTTTATTTGAAAGGATTGCCAGGGTAAGGATTGAATTATCATTTTTCTGGCGATCAATCAAACATAATTCCCCTTACTTAAATACTTTTGCGGAAAATTGGAACTATATGAAGTTTATTGAAGAATTAACATGGAGAGGAATGTTGCACAATGCCACCCCTGGTGTGGAGCAGGTATTAGCAAATGGAAAGCAGAAAGCCTATATCGGTTTTGATCCAACGGCTCCTTCCCTTACGATAGGGAATTATGTGCAGATCATGCTGCTCAAATTGTTTCAATTGTCTGGACATCAACCCGTCGTGCTTATGGGAGGTGCGACTGGAAGGGTAGGAGACCCTAGTTTCAAATCGGAAGAACGTTCTCTGAAAAGCTTTGATGAATTGGATGCGAATTTAGCACATCAGATCAAACAGTTTCATAAGTTTTTAAACTTTGAAGAAGGCCCCAATCCTGCTTTGATGGTTAATAATTTGGACTTCTACAAAGAAATGAATGTGCTGGACTTCTTGAGAGACGTCGGAAAAACGGTGACTGTTAATTATATGAACTCCAAAGAGTCCGTGAAAAAACGAATTGAAACGGGACTGTCATTCACCGAGTATAGTTACCAATTATTACAGGGCTATGATTTCCAATGCCTGTATGAAAAGGAAGGGGTGATTATGCAAATGGGCGGTTCTGATCAGTGGGGAAATATCACCACGGGTACAGAATTTATCCGAAAAAATCTAGGCAAACATGCCTATGCTTTGACCACTCCCTTACTAACAAAAGCAGATGGTTCTAAGTTTGGGAAATCCGAATCAGGCAACCTTTGGTTAGACCCTGAGAAAACCTCTCCGTATAAATTTTACCAATTTTGGTTGAATGCGGATGATCGAGATGTACCAACCTTTACGCGCTACTTCACCTTGAAATCGAAAGAAGAAGTGGAAGCAATGGAAGCCGAGCATGCAGAGAATCCAAATGCTTTAAAACGAATATTAGCAAAAGAATTGACCCAACGAGTACATTCTAACGAGGATTATGAGGCGGTCATGCAAGTATCAGAATTGCTATTTAATAAAAAGGCAAATAAAGATACCTTACTCACCTTGGATGAAAAATCCTTGGCCACCGTAGCTGCTGAAATACCCAGTTTTACAGTCCCCAAGTCAACCTTACAAAATGGTATTAATATCATTGATTTAATCGCTGAGCAAACCTCCATTGTTAATTCCAAAGGGGATGCAAGAAGAGCCATTAAAGGAAATGCTATTGCGATCAATAAGGATAAAGTTACTTCCCATGAAGCTATTATTAACCATGAATCTTTGTTACATGGAAAATATATCATGGTGGATAATGGAAAGAAGAATAAGTTTTTGTTGGTGGTGGAGTGAGGATTTGATTTCATTGTTTCATTGTTTCATTGTTTCATTGCTGAGTCCACTCTAAAAAGTCTGTTTTAATGAAATATCGAAATAATTACATTAAATGTTTTTTTGTAAAGTTTTGATTTTTAGCAAAGTATAGATATGCCAAATTTTAAAAATTTGGCATATCTCGCTCAAAATGACTTTTTAGAGTGGACTCATTGCTTCATTGCTTCATTGCTTCATTGTCCTATTGACATATTACGCGATAGTAATTAGACAGAAATATTTAAACAGTTGAGAACTGATCAGATCACTTTGGAGTGATCAGATCAGACACCTTCGTTCAATCTGCTCACTTTAAGCTGAGCTGATTGATAATTGGAACTGTTTCTTTTATTCAATTACTATCAATGGAACAATGGAACAATGGAACAATAGAACAATAGAACAATAGAAACAAAAAAAAATGAACATAGAAGAATTCAGAACCTATTGCCTCTCCAAAAAAGGAGTAGAAGAAACCTTTCCATTTGATGAGGTGACGTTGGTGTTTAAAGTGATGGGGAAAATGTTTGCTTTGACGGGATTGGGAGATGAAGCGTTTCGAGTAAATTTAAAATGCGAACCCGAGCGAGCGATGCAATTAAGGGAAGAGTATCCTGATATTATTCCAGGTTGGCATATGAATAAAAAGCACTGGAATACTGTCTATTTTGAAAGAGAATTGGAAACAGACTTATTAATTGAATTGATAGATCACTCGTATGAGCTTGTAGTGAAAGGCTTGCGGAAAAAGGATCGAGAAATATTGGAGAATTTATAAAACGGAGCGGAAAGCATAGAGGAGGAAAAAAAAGAGAGGTAACAATCGACCTAATCGATTGTTACCTCTCTGCATGTATATACGTTTCGCAAGAAGATAATTCTTGTTAACGCCTTATGACAATATAACCACTTTGCCGCATGCCATCTCCTAAGTCAAGTAAGTAAAAATAGATGCCATCGGGTAGGTCTTTGCCTTCCCAAACGCCGGCAAAATTATTCATATAAGGACTAGCATTAAATACTCTTGTACCTCTTCTGTCAAAAATTTGAAGGCGGTTCTCAGGGAAGGCACCAAGTCCTTGTATAATTAAACTATCATTGACTCCGTCTCCATTCGGGGAGAATCCATTGAGCACCAATACTTCGGTACATCTTACGAATATCTCCACCCTAGCGGTATCACAACCAAGCACATTACACACCTGATACATGAAAATATCTGTCGTATCACAGAAATTATCATTCGGCGTATAAGTAATGGTACCATCCGGATTAACAATGGCTTCTCCGTTAGCGGGCAATGCCTCAATCGTCACTTCTAGAGAATCAGTAGTGAATAAGGTGTCGTTTGCTAAAACATTTATTATAATATCCTCGCCCGCATCTGTGGTATCCACATCGGTTACGGCGATAGGCATTCGAGTAGAATCCAAGGCGACATTAACGTTTATTATAAAGGTGTCGCATTGTCCAACCGCATTGCATATTTCAATACAGGCTTGTCCTATACCTACTGCTAATCCTTCATAAATAATACACCTAGAGGCTGTGTCGATGGTAAACCTCACCGCAGTAGTGGGTCTCATCATCATGGAATCCATGCCCATGGAATCTACCATCATGGAATCCATACCCATGGAATCTACCATCATGGAATCCATACCCATGGAATCTATCATCATGGAATCCATACCCATGGAATCTATCATCATGGAATCCATACCCATGGAATCTATCATCATGGAATCCATGCCCATGGAATCTATCATCATGGAATCTACCATCATGGAATCTACCATCATGGAATCTACCATCATGGAATCCATGCCCATCGAATCTACCATCATGGAATCCATGCCCATCGAATCTACCATCATGGAATCCATTATCATGGTATCTACCATGACCATGGTGTCCATTGGCATTAGCGGAATAGGTTCGCAGACATTTCTAATACTGACAATTGGACCAGCGAACAAAGTCGTGTCCAGACAGAAGGTATCAATATCTCCTATACTGATTGTTGTATCAAAACGCAGTCGAGGATCAACAGCCGTAATCATTAATTCAGTGGTAAAGCAATTGCCAAGACTATCGCAAACTCTAATACAAGCTGTCTCCGTTCCAGCCTCTAAGGCCGTATAAGTTACACAATAAGTGGTGGTGTCAATTTCAAATAATATGAATTCCCCTGATAACTGTGGGCAGGTATTTTCAATACTTACTATTGGTCCTTCCAGTAAGGTAGTGTCGATACAAAAAGAATCAGTAGTATTGATAGGGATGCTATCCCTAAAAATGACTCTTTGTTCCATCACCATTATCGTTATTTCAGTAGTGGTACAGTTGCCGGTATCATCGCATACCCTAATACATGCCGTACTGGTACCTTCCCCAACTGCTGTATAAATGACGCAGTAATTAACAGTGTCGAGGGTAAAAGTGACAGCAGTACCTGCTCTTTCTGGGCAGACATTTTCAATGCTAACGATCGTTCCAGGAAATTGAGTAGTATCTATACAGAAGGTATCTGTTTCATTAAGCCTTAAGCTATCTAGGAATGGGATCATCGGCTCGGACAATACAGTAATGTCCATATCTATCGTACTACATTCTCCTGCTTCATTACAGATGACGATACAAGCCTCCCCAATGCCTTCTACATTTGTGCTACTATAAATGACACATAAAGTGGAAGTGTCTATTCTAAAGTCAATGCCATTCGCTCTTTCTGGACAGGCATTTTCAATACTCACAATAGTACCTGCAATTAGATTTGTATCTATACAGAAGGTATCTGTTTCATTGAAAAGCAAGGTGTCCATAAAAGTTTCAATAGTAGGAGGTAAACACCTAACCGTTACTGTGGCAGAATCAGAACAAGAAAGAGAATCACTACTTAGAACTAGCTGATGAACTCCCACGGTAAGATTAATACCCAAACTATTTGGATCGGTCCCACAAGGAACAAAACCGCTAATTGGAACACCATCTACCGTCATGGTGAAATTATTTTGCAAACTGACAGGGATACCGATACAGTACGTATTTGCCACATTACAATCAGAGACATTAAATATATCATTTGCTCTTAGAAAACTAGAACAAGTTAATGGTTCGTCAGTTGGATTAGTAATTCGCACCGTTGCGCTATCCAGACAGATACCATTTTCATGGGCCAATCGAATGGTATAATCTCCTTGGACCAAAGCCAATGCTCCTAGTCCTGGGTCTTGCGCACAAGTGCTGGTGCTATGAGGAACGATTTGGCCATTCTGTTCTACCGTAATCGTGAACCTCGGCATCTCTGCAACAGGAATATTTAAACAATATAAAAAAGTGCCTCCTGAATCCACTAAAGTGAATGCGCCATTTTCTATTAATTGACTACATAGATCTGGATTGTTCGGATCAAAAGGACTGATGATCGTTATATTGGCTTGATCGACACAGATACCATTGCTATGTCTCACTTCGATTACATGCGTTCCAGTTGTCAAATTGATACTTGCCCTTGTAGGGTCAGAAGTACAGGCTGCAAAAGGAGCAGCAACAGCGACACCATTATCTAAGACGGTAAAATTAGCCATCTCCGTTAATGGTATATTTAGGCAAAAAGGAAAAGTGCCTCCTGGAGTGGCTGCGGTGAAGGAGCCGTCTTCTATCAATCTACTACAAAGTTCTGGATTATTAGGATCGAAAGGAAGACTGACCGTGACGTTGGCTTGGTCATTACAAATGCCATTGCTATGTCTCAATTCTATCACATGCATTCCAGCAGTTAAAGCGATGCTTGCTTTGGTTGGGTCAGACGCACAAGCTACAAAAGGAACGGTAACAGCGACGCCATTATCCAAGACGGTAAAATTAGCAGCCTCCGTCAATGGAAAATTTAAACAATAGGAGTGCGTAGCCTCCGCAGTTGCTATAGTAAATGTTCCATCAGCTATTAATTGACTACAAAGTTCTGGATTATTAGGATCGAAAGGTAGATTGATAGTAATGTTGGCTACATCATTACACTGTCCATTGCTATGTCTTATTTCGATAACATGTGTTCCTGCTGCTAGATTTATTCCTGCTTTAGTTGGATCAGAAGCACAAGCTGCAAAAGGAGCGGGGATTGCCACTCCATTATCAGTGACTGTAAAATTAGCCATTTCACTTAACGGAATATTTAAGCAATAAGGATAAGTTCCACCAGGAGTGGTTAATTCAAAAACAGAATCACCAATTAAATTATTACAAGAAACTGGATCATTAGGATCAAATTCTGCTTGTACCGTCACACTGGCTTGATCTACACAAATGCCATTCGAGTGCGTTAGGGAGATAGCGTGGGTACCTACCGGAAGAGAGACGCCTACTTTATTACTGTTAGGCGAACAAGCTACTGTACCAGTAACCAACCCATTTAGCGTAATCGTGAAATTACCAATCTCTGTATTTGAAATATTTAAACAGAAGATACCTCTGTCTGAAGGAGTGGGTACATTGATCGTCCCGTCACTGATCAGTCTGGCACAAGCCTCAGGATCTGTTGGGTCAAATGGATCATCAATTCTAATCGTCGCACTATCCGTACAAGTACCGTTGGAGTGAATCACTTCGATGAAATATAAACCCTCATCAAAAGTAAGCGCAGCTAAATCATTGTTGGATGGACAAGCACTTACGGGTAGGGTAAATGGTTGTTGATTCACCATTATCTGAAACTCCTCTATATTTTGCCTTGGAATATTTAAACAAACAGAAGTTGATCCTCCCACTTCGTCCAGTATAATCGTCTGTGATTCTAAAATCGAATTACAGAAGGTAGGGTCGTTTGGATTAAAAATGACAGGCTGATTTATTTGGACTGTTGCATTATCCGTACAAATCCCATTACTATGCGTCACACTGATACTGTTTGTACCGGCATTAAGCAAAAGACCTGCGAAATTTGGGTCTTCTGAGCAAGCTAAAATATTCTGTATGGCAGATACCCCATTTACTCGAACATCAAAATTATTTATATCACTAAGTGGAATATTTAAACAGTAAGCATACTGCTGACCAGCCTGAGGTAATTCAATTATTTCATCTTGTAATAAAGAACTACAAACTTCTGGATTGTTGGGATCGAATTGAGCCAAAAGTCGGATAATGGCCGCATCAGAACAGGTTCCGTTGCTATGATTTAGTTCTATGGTATGTGTGCCTTGAGGTAATGGAAGAGCAGCAAGATTGGAGCCTTCACTACAACTTACGAAGTTGGTGGTTACTGCTCCATTTACTGTTACTTCAAATTCGCCAGCCCTATCTAAGGGGAAATTCAAACAATAATTGGTGATCGTACTTGGAGTAGCAATTGTTTGATTATCGTCACTAATTAGATTATTACAAAAATCTGGATTAGATGGATCGAAGATGGGCATGATGACAATCGTGCCATTATCCATACAAGTTCCATTGTTGTGGGTAATATCTATTTGATAGGTACCAACGCCAAGAGAAAGACCTAATAATTCATCGTTCTCCGTACAGGCTAAAATTTCCGAACTGGGTACTTGACCATTTACCAATATGGTATAGCCCTCATAACAAACGACGGGAATATTTAAACAAAAAGTATGGACGTCGTTTGGAGAGACTACATTAATGGTTTCATCTTCAATGAGGCTATTACAAAAGTTTGGATCAGCTGGATCAAATTCATTGGTGACGGTTACTGTGGCGATGTCTGTACAAATACCAACTTCTCTAAGTTCAATGGTTTGTACGCCAACAGATAAGATGATTGCTGCAAGACTTTCATTGCCTTCCTCTCTACAAGGAACAACTGGTTGATCAGATACCTGACCGTTTAGTATAATTTCATATCTAAGAATGTCTGCAATGGGTACGCCGAGGCAAAACTTCCGCCTTTCATCTTCCCCAAATAATTCCAGGTTTTGGCTTTGGATCAAATTACAACTTGTCTCTGGCGTATCGCAATTGGCATGAGCAGGGTCAAAGTTTACAGTAGTTACTTCTTTTTGACAACCGGTCACTATGTTTCTAACGACCACAATATAATTTCCGAATCCAAGCCCCATGAACCAATTTTCTTTGGAAAAGGTTGCACCTCTGTCAATGCTAAATTCATAGTCGGCAAGATTTCCATTAACGTCAATATCTATCTTCCCGTCATTGACTGTGCAGGAAGGCGTTTCAGTACTTACTTCTGCATTAATCAAATTAATAGGTTCTACTGGTGTAAAACTGATAGGTGGATAAATAACTGGACAACTTGCATCTTTATTTCTTACCACTACACTATAGGTCCCTTTAGGAACATTGGTAAATCTTCCATCTGCTTGATAGTTTACGCCGCCATCAAGACTATATTCTAAGTCGCCGCTTCCTCCTCGTGCATCAACGAATACCGTTCCTCCTTCTCCACACCTTTCAGGATTTTTAAAGGAGAAACCATCTATTCGAGGTGCTCCTTCCGCAGTGAGTTGGGTGAAAATAAAACTGGAAAATTCTTCGTTCGCATCTCTTACAAAAACGATGTAACTACCTATTCCCAGTTTGGCAAAGTTGTTAGATGACGAATAATTAGCACCACCATCAATACTGTACTCGAACGGAGGTGTCCCATTGTTCACATCAATGGTAATAGAACCATCCTGGGTAGCACAATCGGAAGGATGTTCAGAAGAAACCGCAACTTCTAAAAAACCACTCTGGCTGAAGAGGACTGAACCAATTCCCAAGAACCCAATTATAAGTACAAGATGCCTTATACACTTAAACATAATACTAGCTTTTATAGGCTTGTTCAAATAGGTACATAGGCTATTGAATGGTCAATAAGCTAGATACCATTATGGTAAAAATGAATTGCGAATAGTAGGTTAGGTGGATCTACGATGAGAGCTAAAGAATTCTAAGCTATCCTTGCCCTTGTTTCATCTTCCTATTCCTAACCTCTGCCATCCTTATTATTCAAAGGAGTGAGTATGAGAAGAAGGCGGAAAATATACTTACGGTGTGGGAAAAGTGTTACTGCATTTGGTTATTACGCCAAATTTGATACCAGTTTTAGAATAGTAGGTAATTTATATACTGATGGTTAAGGTTACAATATATAGCTTATTTGGGTATTTTACTAGTTTTTTTTAAAGAATAAATTCCATGAATGTCAAAAAAATGGTTATTTTAAGCATAGAAACCATTTCCAAAAGGGAAAATTTCCATTAACATCCAGCATATTACCTAAAACTAATAAATACATTCCGAATTTCGTTTATTCGTGATCGTTTGTGGAACAATTAGCTATACTTGTTTGTATATTGTTATATATCTGTCAACGTGTATTTTGATGATGGAGGTAAAAACAGAGAATGGAGTATAATTCAGAAATATAGGTAGTAAAAAAAATAATTTACCCAAGACTCATTTCCCACAAAGAAACACAGATTCTTGCTTTACAGTCTTTGCAATCTTTGTTGGAACCAATTTTGGGTAGCCTATTTTTTTATCCCTTAACTAATTTGGAGCTTTGACAAAACTCATTTGAGTTTATTTGTGCTGAGTTGGCGCAAGCCGTCGAGCAAAAAAAGTGAAGTTGTCAAAACTCTAAAGCTAAGGAACATTTATTTTTGTCCCACTACTAATACTACTTTGTCAGTTTCCAAACTTGTACCTTATATCCTTCCCGCCTACGGACGAGAAGTTTCTTAAAGTGACAAAATACTACTAATCACCATGTCAAAAAATATAGTTTGTAAAACTCCTAGGTGGCAATTATTTAAAGCCGCTTTAAATAATTTAGACGCTCGAACTTTCAAAGAAAAAATAGAAGCAGGCGATGGTCTTGTGATAGATGTACGGACAGAAGAAGAATTTCATTCCTCCAGTATTCCTTCTGCGATTTGCATTAATTATTTGGGAGCTGATTTTTGGGATAAAATAGAAGCACTGGATAAGTCTAAAGATATTTTAATTTATTGTCGATCTGGACGACGCAGTATTCGAGTTTGTACCCTTATGAAAAATGGAGGTTTTGACCCAGCTAAATTATTTAATTTGAATGGAGGTATTTTAGAATGGATGGAGGCTGGGCTAGCAGTAGAAGCATTATGAGGTACGCTTAAATAGGTTGGTAAAAAACGTCGTTCCTACTTTTACTTAATGTTATGTAAGCTAAAAACCTTACGACGATTTTTAGAGGAACAGGAACGACGTTCTTTTCGTTGAGCAATTATTGTCCTAGCACTTACCCAAAAAGAAAAATCGCTGGATGTGTACCACATCCAGCGATTTTTTATTAAGAGTATGTCTAAAATTTATTTCGAGTTGAAAATCAATAGTTTGCGGTTCTGAGGAAGAAAAAATTAGTGCGTTTAGCGAGCTAAATAAGCTCATTTTTTCAAAGTCAGGTTCGTAAAATATTGGTTTTCAGCCGATAG
>CALJIQ010000045.1 GCA_937973995.1 uncultured Saprospiraceae bacterium | reverse complement strand
TGAACTATCCTTTCAAAAACTGTTTACCTAACCATAAAGCCAAAATGCCATAACACCATAACACCATAACACCATAACACCACAACACCACAACACCACAACACCACAACACCACAACACCTAATTAAAAATTATGCTCTTAACCACCACCAACACACTAGAAGGACATCCAATAGAACAATACATCGGTATCGTTACAGGAGAAACCATCATCGGCGCAAATATTTTCAAAGACTTCATGGCAAGCATTACAGATATGGTAGGAGGACGGTCTAGTACTTATGAAAAAGTATTGAAAAAAGCGAAAGACAATGCCTTGAAAGAAATGAGTGAAAAGGCACAAGCACTTGGAGCGAATGCTATAATTGGAATTGATTTGGATTATGAAAACATCGGAAAAGCAGGTAGTATGTTGATGGTAGTCGCTACAGGTACGGCCGTGTATGCTGCTGGAGTCAATGATCTTGTTTAAGCGGATAGAGTACTCCATATTGTGTTAGCTCTAAAATTCTATGGCTTTAAAATTTTCTTAATTTTAAAGCCGTATAATTTTGAGATAACATAATTTCTGTTTACTGCTTGATAAATTATGTTATCTCGATTTTTGTGGTCAACTATTTTATCAGAAAATAGTTGACCACAAAAATCAGAGCTAACACAATTGAGAAATAATTCTCAATTCTCCATTCTCAATTCTTTAAACCAATCCGCTAACTCTTGTCGTTGTTGCTCATTAATCCAAGCCTCTCGATGAGCGACCATATAAGAAAGCATCGGCATTTCTTTATCTTCCAATACTTCTACACATTCTTCTAGTTTATGCGCTTTCTTTTTTGCATCATAAGTCGTCCAAGTAGAAAAGTTTAATTTCTTATTGCCATTGTTTATATGATCTTTGATCCACCAAGCGATTGGTTGCACATTGGTGTACCAAGGGTATTCAGTGGTATGGCTATGGCAATCATAGCAAGCGGTCTTGATTAGACCCGCCATTTTGCTATCTGCATTCGTAGCTTTTAAAAAATCTTGTTGTGGATTAATTTCAGGATTGTTCTTATCAATGGGGAAGAATTGAATGATGATTAAAATAGCTAATAGTACTAATAAAAGTGGGCGGATGAATTTTATCATTATTCTTAATTTTCACTCAAAGGTAAGATAATTACCAGCTTTGGTTCATCTATAAATCTGGTAATTTTCCTTAAAAAGGTCATCGAGTCTATTTCAAGGAATAAGTAGTCGTTTTACACAATTTGTAAAAGAACCCCTATTTTTAACGCTATGAAAATAGTAGCCATTTCTGATACCCACGGCATGCACAACGATTTGGAGTTACCAGCAGGTGATCTTTTACTTCATGCAGGGGATCTCAGTAAGCGAGGACTAAGAGAAGAAATAGTAGCCTTCTTAGAATGGTTTGAGTTACAAGATTTTAAATACAAAATTTTTATTCCTGGCAATCATGATTTTTTCTTTGAAAAAGAAACCGAAGCAACCATCCAATCGCTCCTTCCTTCCAATGTTATTTATTTGAATGATAGTGGAGTAGAGGTGGAGGGTATCCATATCTGGGGATCACCAATTACGCCTTGGTTTTTTGATTGGGCATTTAATCGCCATAGAGGTAAAGCAATTGACCGTCATTGGCAACTCATCCCTGCAAATACCGATATATTAATAACACATGGTCCGCCTCATGGGATATTAGATAGGACGTTCAAAGATCAAAAAGTTGGTTGCGAAAGATTGACAGAACGCATTGATTTCCTTCGACCTAAAATGAGTATCTTTGGTCACATCCATGAAGCGAGAGGACAGTTTAAAAACAAGCATACTCACTTCATTAATGCCGCCGTTGTGAATTTGCGATATGAAGTGGTGCATCGCCCTTATGTTTTTGATTGGAAGGAGGTAGCGGAAAGGCACAAGTAGTCGCCTCATTTATTAGGTGTTATGGTATTTTGGTTTTACGGTAATGTGGTGGAGCTTACTTTTACAAAAACTTTATCGAATTTTACTCCTACATTCTTGATATTGATAACTTAACCATACTACCAAAACACCATAAAACCAAAATACCTAGTCTATTAATTATGATATAATTGAGTTTACCCAATACATTGGGTGACTACTAAAAAAATAATTATGTACGAAGCTTTTAAAGTAGATATTCAGAACAACATTGCCCATGTAGTCATTAACCGTCCAGAAAAAGTAAATTCCTTACATCAAAAGGCTTGGGACGAAATAAAAGAAATCTTTGAACAGTTAAGCGACAACTCCGAGGTGCGAGTAGTGGTGCTAAGTGGAGAAGGCAAACATTTTTGTGCAGGGATAGATGTATCGATGTTGATGGATATTGGCAATTTTTCAGCTAAGGGTTGCGAGGCAAGGAAGCGAGAGCATTTTATTAAAGGCTTGGCGTTCCTACAGGACTGTGTGTCTTCTATTGAAAAATGTAAGAAACCAGTAATTGCTGCCATCCATAGTGGTTGTATCGGTGGGGGCGTGGATATTGCCACCGCTTGCGATATGCGTTTCTGCACAGAAGACGCTTATTTTACTGTGAAAGAGGTAGATATGGGCTTGGTAGCAGATATAGGAACCATGCAGCGATTACCTAAAGTCATTCCATATGGAATGGCAGCGGAAATGGCTTATACTGGTAGAAAGGTTTTTGGGCCAGAAGCAAAAACGATTGGCTTAGCCAATCATTGTCATGCGGACAAAGCAGCTATGATGGAAGCCGTCATGAATATGGCAGCCTTAATCGCTTCCAAATCACCTGTGGTGATCAGAGGTACAAAACATATTCTGCAACATACTCGTGACCACTCTGTGAACGAAGGCTTACAATATATTCAAGCTTGGAATGCAGCGATGATCTATTCGGATGATTTGATGGAATCTTTTCAGGCGTTTATGGCGAAGCGGCAGGCGGTTTATCAGGATTGATTCGGTAATTATACTGCGAACGGGGTAAAATCATGAAAGTGAATTGTTTATTTGTGTAACTGTTTATTCGTTTAAAAGCTATACTTAGATAAACAGTTCAACAAATAAACAATTAAACGGGTGGGGATTGCGCGGTAATTTGGTCATTTTTGTGGCTTTCAAAAACTTACGCTAACTTTTAAAAATAAGACAATGCTAAGATTCAGTTTATTAATGGGGTTATTATTTGTTTTTACGCAGTGTACAAAGAAATTAAATAATTCCCAAGCTAC
>CALJIQ010000044.1 GCA_937973995.1 uncultured Saprospiraceae bacterium | reverse complement strand
TTATCCCACTTACAGTATAAGTGGTCTAACCCCTATTAATCAGACAATATTACAGATCGGTTATAGAATAATTGAGAACGTCCGTATCTTTGCCATGCGACAAAGCGACCGATGGCGATCTTTATACCGCAGGTCTAGCTTTCAGTACGGCGCTGTCTGATGGCTTTTGCTCTTTTTTTAATAGAGACATATGGATAATTTCTCTGGACGTATACTGAATACGGGATAAATATCCGATTATCCAATACTGTTTATTTGTTGAATTGTTGAACTGTTTATCCAAGTGTAGCTTGTAAACAGATAAACAGATAAACAGATAAACAGATAAACAGTTAAACAAATAAACGAATTATCCATTTTCGGTAATTTATCCCGTCTGTAGTATATTTCAGTGAAGCCTTGTCAAAGAAAAAAACATCCAATAATGACTAAAAACATCCATCCCATTTTCGATAGGTTGCTCCAAAGAAAAGACCGAGAAAAGCGACTAGGTCAAAAAAGTAAAGTTCTCTGGTTAACGGGACTTTCTGGCTCAGGGAAAAGTACGATTGCTCAGGCCTTGGAGCGTCGGCTGTATAATGAGGGGTATTTTCCGCAAGTATTAGATGGGGATAATATCCGATCCGGCATTAATAATAACTTAGGATTTAGTATTGAAGACAGAGCGGAAAATATTCGTCGAATTGCAGAGGTTTCTAAGTTGTATGTGAATAGTGGAATTATCACCATCAATTCTTTTGTTAGCCCTACGATTGCCATCCGACAAACGGCGAAGGAGATTATTGGAGCAGACAATTTTATTGAGGTATTTATTAATACGCCCTTAGAAATCTGTGAGGCACGAGATGTAAAAGGCTTATACAAAAAAGCCAGAAAAGGCGAAATCAAAGGATTCACGGGCATTGACTCTCCTTATGAAGCCCCGCCTAATCCCGATATTAATGTACCCACAGAACATAAAAGCATTGAAGAATCTGCGGGAATGATTTATGATTATCTCCTTCCTTTGATTTTGGTGGAGTAAGAGTCTAGGTATTATGGTTTTATGGTTCTTTGGTTTTATGGTAAAGCCTACTTTTACGAAAATTTTATTGGATGTTAATTCCTTATTTCGATATTGATAACTCAGCCACAACACCATAATACCATAACACCACAACACCACCTCTCGCATCCGTTTTTATTGAAACTCAATTTTTATGAAATCAAGCATCTTTATTGTTATTTCATTGTTATTGATACAATTCCTACCTGCTCAAAATTTAATCCCCAATCCAAGTTTTGAAGACGTCACTTCTAAAATTAATCAATCCATTTGTACAAGTAAACAAGATTTTGCCAATAGAGTGCGGCACTGGTATAGTCCAACCAATGTTACTCCTGATGTCTATCAATTACATGAAAATAATGATGCTTTCCCTATTGATTTTCGATTGCCCCAACCTGTTGATGGAACTTGCTTAGCAGGAATATTGACCAATTTTTCTGTTAATTTTTGTAAGACGTATAAGGAGTATGTTGCTATTCGATTAAAAGATACTTTATCCATTCACAAGCCGTATTACATGGAATTTTGGATCACCTCCAAAGAGTCCGATCTATATGATATTGGGGTATTTTTTGATGTGGCGAAGACGAATGTGAATCAATGTAGTATGCTGGAGAGTGTCGCTCAATTTACAACCCAGCATACCATTCAACAAGAGGAATGGAAAAAGGTAAGTTTTGTATTTCAACCACGTGAACCCTATGTAAATGTAACGGTTGGCAATTTTAAAAAAAGCAAAGAGGCGAAGCGACAATATCTGTACGTAGATAATTTTTTACTGACCGAGAAAATTCCCGAAGAAATAGCAACTAGTCAACCTGCTGCTGCTGTTTTAGTGGAGGACATCTTTGATCCAAAAAATATTCTTTTTGATAATGGCAAATTTGATCTGTTAGCTA
Organism: uncultured Saprospiraceae bacterium; assembly: GCA_937973995.1. Taxonomy (GTDB): domain Bacteria; phylum Bacteroidota; class Bacteroidia; order Chitinophagales; family Saprospiraceae; genus JAFMDF01. Next base: position 2,315 of record CALJIQ010000044.1, on the reverse strand, counting down.
CTTCCATTTTAGAACTCCATAAGTTGGTGGATTATTTAGCAAAAGAGAAGGGCGCACGAATACACATAGAAGGGCATACGGATAATTCTGGTAATCCCACTTTTAATCAGCAATTATCTATTAATCGGGCAAACACCATTAGGAAGTATTTAATAGCGCAGGGAATTTCATCCGATCGGATCACTATTATAGGCTATGGACCAAGCCGACCCATTGCCAGTAATGAAACAGCAGCTGGGCGCAGCTTGAATAGAAGAGTCGCGTTTAGCCTTACCTATAAGTGAGTCAGCTAAAAAAGGATTTAGTAAGAATTCAATATTGAATGACAAATTTTGAATTTTGAATGGGTAGTCGTCTTACATATCACGGAATTTGTCAAAGAACCGAGATTTTTAATACTGCGTATTCGACGAATGACCCTTCAATTCTTCTTTATAAGATTCTGCCAAACGCTTTGTACCTGTTGCTAGAATAAGACTATCCAAACCCACACCACACATCGAGGCACCAGCAGCGGAGTATGCTTGGATCAATTCTTTAGAACCAGTTAGAAAGCCTGCTATTTTGCCAGCCTTTACAATTTTTTTAATACATTCCTTTACTAATTTCACTACCTCAGGATGACCCGCCTGACCTAAATACCCCATCGTAGCCCCTAAATCTGCAGGTCCTATAAAGCAAACATCTAATCCTTCTACTTCTAAAATATCCTCTAAATTTTCTACTGCCTTGATGGATTCTATCTGCCCAATACAACACATCTCTTTATTCGCATATTTGAAATAATCATTGACCCGATTCCATTGGGCAGACCTAGCTAAAGCGGTGCCTACGCCCCGAATTCCTTTTGGTGGATAAATCATTGCTTTGGCTATTAATTCCGCTTGGTCTGCGGTTTCAATCATCGGAATTAAAATATTTTGTGCGCCTGCATCTAACAACTGTTTTATCAAAACAGGATCAGCCGATGGAATTCTTACTATTGCAGGTACTGCATAGGATTGAATAGCTTGCATATTGTGCAAGATCGTTCGCAAATCAAAAGGGGCATGTTCGCCGTCAATACAGATCCAATCAAAGCCCGCACCTGCGCACATTTCTGCGGCATAACTGTCTGGAATTCCGTTCCAGATACCGTATTGTTTTTTACCTTTTAGTAGATTTCGTTTGAACGTATTTTTTCTAATTTTCATATATTGGTAAATGATTGTGTCTCAAAAGTCGAGTAATACTTCGCCTTACTCACTCAAAGTAGCAAGTAATACTCCCCATCTCTTTAAAGTCCGCATGAATCGTATCTCCACTCTTTACTTTTATGGGACTAGTAAAGGAACCAGCCAATATCACTTCCCCTGCTTTTAAAGATAAGCCAAAATCTGCATATTTCTTCGCCAGCCAGGCAATGCCATTAGCAGGATGATTGAGTACAGCCGCCGCAACACCCGACTCTTCAATGACACCGTTTTTATAAAGCAGCGCACCGACCCATCTCAAATCAATCGCATTAGGTCGCATAGGTCGCCCGCCCATAATAATTCCTCCATTGGCAGCATTGTCAGAAATGGTATCACAAACCGTTCTTTTATACCCAGTTTCTGGATCTACTCTAAAAGAACGAGCAGCAATTAGTTCTAATGCAGGGACCACATAGTCCGTTGCATTCAGCACCTCAAAAAGCGTCACATTTGGACCACTAATATCTTCTTTCAAAATAAAAGCTAGTTCTACCTCAATCCTTGGATCTAAAAAGTCGGAGGTTTTAATGGTGCTTCCATCCCCAAAGACCATATCATCCAACAGAAAACCAAAATCAGATTCGTTGATATTCATGGCTCTTTGCATGACCTTTGAGGTCAGTCCAATCTTATGTCCAATAATCGTTCTGCCTTCTTTTAATTTAATGGCTTTCCAGGCACTTTGAATAGCATAAGCATCCGCTATGGTCATATTTGGATACGCTACGGTAACGGGTTTAATTTGTTGTCTCTGCTGTTCTGCTGTATGGTGCCTTTTTGCTTGCGCTTTAATTTGGGTCTTAGTTAAGGTGGTCATATAGTCTAGAAATTTCAATAAAATAGTAGGGGCTTTGACAAATCACGTGAAACCTTACCATCCCCGAATCAGATTGGCATCGAGCCAATCTGATTCGCACAAGGGTTTCTAAAGGGGCAACGGAGGCAGCGCCCATAGCCGTCAGGCTAAACGGAATGTTGTCGTCAGGAGACGACTCGGATAAGCCTATCAAGTCTGGAGACTTGATAGATCGCATTATCTTGCCCGATATTCCAAGTCTCCAGACTTGGAATGCCTATCAT
>CALJIQ010000043.1 GCA_937973995.1 uncultured Saprospiraceae bacterium | reverse complement strand
GTGGGCCTGGTGCGCCCGTTGGGCCTGCTGGTCCTGGTGCTCCTATTGCGCCCGCTGGTCCTGGTGCGCCTGTTGGACCCGCTGCTCCTGCTGGGCCTTGATCACCTGCTGCTCCTTGTGGGCCTGGTGCGCCCGTTGGGCCTGCTGGTCCTGGTGCTCCTATTGCGCCCGCTGGTCCCGCTGGTCCTGGTGCGCCTGTAGGACCCGCTGCTCCTGCTGGGCCTTGATCTCCTGTTGCTCCTTGTGGACCTGGTGCGCCCATTGGGCCTGCTGGTCCTGGTGCGCCTGTAGGACCCGCTGGTCCCGCTGGTCCTTGAGGTCCTACGAGACCTTGACCACCTCCGCCACCATTATCTCCACCACCGTTATCTCCGTCGTCGTTATCTCCGTCGTCGTTATCTCCACCGCCATTATCTCCGCCGCCGTTGCTTCCGTCACCACATCCTCCTGCATCTATAGATTTTGTTATGTCTGTACAGATGTCCACTGTGTATTCTTGAATAGTAGCTCCCCCTTGCTTGAAGACCCATACATGACCTGTATAAGTTCGAACATCCCAGCTACCACTAACTGGAATAGTTGTGTAGTAAACTAGTTGACCTCTATTACTCCAATATACCCTTAAATCTTTACAGCCTGTATTTTTAAACCAAACTGTCACTCTACATCCTCCTCTTGATTCCGCTACTGGATCAATTACTGCATCAGATGGAGTGACCGTTCCATTTAAACATTCCCAAGAAGCTACTTCCGTATCTCCAAGGTTGACTTGCATACATTCCAAGTCCGTGTTAAAAATCATCGCCCCTTTAAGAGGCGTACGAATAGCATCTCTTTGTTGCGTATTCATCCTTGGTGGAACAAAGGCTTTGTCTTTACTTTCAAGCTGAAGTATTGCACCTTCATTGATCTTATCAATTTCATCCCCAATTTTCACCTGAGCATTACTATCTACTGCATTAAACATAAACGTAATTGCAAATAGCAGTAACACTTGTTTGTAAAAACGGAAGAATAAAGAGGTAGCCTTTCCCTTAGAGGCTCCGTCTAAATTTAGTACTTTTTTCCTCATATCAAGAAAAATTATGTTCCAAGTAAGCCTGTAGATATGATGCTATTTTGAGGGAACAAAGTGAGTTAGATCATATCCAATTCTTAACTGGAAAACTGGATTAGTTAGATGTTCCAAATCCTAAAGAGATATATGCTACTTGTAGGTATAAATAATTACCATCCTATGTGATTTAGGCAATCAGGGGGAAAGATTTGCCTAGTGATTTTAATAGAAGGATTTTTAATTATTTACAAGAAAAACCAAAATAGAACTTGGAGATAATGGAAAATTGGAGAGTACTAAAACAAACAATAGCGAACCTAAGGGTTACAAAATGATTTAAAGGAAACTACTATGCCAATGAAAAAATCATGATAATACTACCTTTATAACAATTTGAAACGTTTGTAAATCAGGCTATTACTATTCGTTTTCATACCCTAAATATAGTAATCACTCAAATTCGATAGATCCTTTATGAATAATTTTAAATGCAAGGTGTTAGTTGCTTCTTGCGATTTTGATTAATCCTAAAATTGATCTAATGAAATGGAAAAATCACCAAATACAAGATGGAATTGTAGGGGGAATACGATAGGAAATTTGATTTTTTTACCAATCGGCTGAAGTTGTGTAGAGCTGCACACAACTTATTTTGTATGAATATTTCTTGGTAAACTATTGGGATACAGTAGTAGGAAAAATTTGTAAGTAGGTGAAATTGTAACGGTGGTATGAAGTGAAAATAATTACTAGCAACTCAAAAATAACAAAAAACATACATAAATCCAAAAAAATTGCTATTCACTAGTAAGACTTATGTTCATTGTCCGCAAAACAGAAAATTCGCAAACCCTTGGTAATCAGTTTTTTCTATTTAGACCTCAAATTATTTGTCAATATATTAGAATTATACTGTTTTATGTCTTTTAATAATCGGGCTTTATTTATGGGAGCAACGCCTAGTGTTTCACACACTTGACCGCCAGCGAGATTACACAATATAGCTAACTGCTTTCTATCTACATCCGCAGCCAAGCCAAGCGTTGCCATACTGATGACCGTATCCCCAGCTCCACAAACATCAGCAATACTTCTTGGGGTAGTGGGAACAATAAAGGAGGCGCTCTGATTTTTATAAAATAGACCTTTATCAGAAAGTGTAATCAATGTTTCTTTATTTTGTAACTGCTCATTTATATACGCCGTTGCTAACTCAAGACTTTCCAAAGTTGGAGCTATCTTAAAGGGCACCTGTTCTGAAATTTCTCTTAAATTCGGTTTAAACAAGGTAGCACCTTTATAGGCAAAGAAGTTGTCTTGTTTTGGATCAACCGCTACAGGGATTTTATTTTGTTTAGCAACATCCATTATGGCGTTAATAGAGTCTAAAAATAATATGCCTTTATCATAGTCTTGAAGGATAATGATGTCAATAGGATGATACTCCACAATATGCTTAATGGTGTTTAGAAGAGACGTTAACTCCTTGCTACTCAGTGCATGCCGATCTTCCTCATCCAATCGAATCAATTGTTGCCCTTGTGATAAAACTCTTTTTTTGCAGGTGGTTTTGCGAGTTTTGGAAGAAATTAAATATTCTGTACTAACCGCATTATTCGACAAGCACTCCACTAATTGCTGTCCCGTCTGATCATTACCTATTATGCTACATAGGTAAGGGGTAGCCCCCAAGGCTTGAATATTTAAAGCGACATTAGCGGCTCCGCCTGCGCAATAGTTCTGATTTGAAATCTCAACTATGGGCACAGGAGCTTCTGGTGAAATGCGGTTGACTTGCCCTTCTATATAATGATCAAGCATCACATCTCCGACTATCAAGACCTTTAATTTTTCAAAAGCTGTTAGGGAGTTTTGAATATCCAGCATTAGCGGTATTTAAAATACGACCGTCCTATTTTTATACGGTAATATACGATGTTGCAATTGGGCATATATGGCTTCGGACAACACCATTTTTTCTAGATCTTTTCCCATTCTTATCAAATCCTTAATACCATCATTATGACTCACTTTTCTCACTCCTTGCGCGATAATAGGTCCTTCATCTAAATCCGCAGTCACATAGTGACTTGTGGCGCCAATTATCTTCACGCCTCTTTGATAAGCAGCATGATACGGCTTCGCCCCTTTAAAGGCAGGCAAAAAAGAATGATGGATATTGATGACTTGATTAGGAAAATGAGACACAAAATCATCAGACAAAATTTGCATATATCTTGCTAGAACGACAAAGTCAATATCATTTTGCTTCAGTAGTTCTATTTCCTTTGCCTCTTGCTTAGCCTTGGTCGCTTTAGTAATAGGGATTACATGAAATGGAATGTCAAATCGTTCTGCTATATATCTCAAGCTTTCATGATTACTAATAATTAATGGAATTTCTACTTCCCATTCTTTTGACATGAATCGCTGAAGTATATCATAGAAACAATGGGACATTTTGGAGACAAAGATGGCCATTCTAGGCTTTCTTTTTGAAAAATGTAATTGCCATTCCATATTAAATTGCTTCCCTATCAAGGTACCAAAGTATTCTTCAATCTTTGCAGCAGGTATCGCAAAATTCTCCAACTCCCACTCTACCCGCATAAAAAATCGCTGATCCACTTGATCCACATGCTGTTGAATATCAACGATATTGCCGCCATTCTTATGCAATAAATCGGTGATTGCCGCCACGATCCCTTGCTGATCTGGGCAATGGATTAATAAAATTGCCGTGTTCGATTCTTCTTTCATTGCTGCTTTCTTACCAGTTGCTGTCTTTTTAAGTGTTTTTGTCGCCATTATTATTTTATTACTCGTTTATTTTTTTGCAGGATGTTATACAATAGGAAAGATATACTAGACCTTAGGTGGTACATAGATATAGACGCAGCCACTGAGGCAAAGGGTCTAAAGTATCCAGCAAATAAATAAGTCTTACGTAGTTAGGGAAAAAAGAATGAAGAAAGATGTAATTTCTGTAAAAATTATTTGAAAATCAATAGCAAGTGCTTATCTTTGCGCTTCAATATCGCGGAGTGGAGCAGTTGGTAGCTCGTCGGGCTCATAACCCGAAGGTCGCAGGTTCAAGTCCTGTCTCCGCTACTAAGTAATTAGATAAGCCTTTGTTAATCAATGTATTAGCAAAGGCTTTTTCTATTAGTGGTATGTTTGTGAAAAGAAGGATATTCAGAATTTATTAACTCTGAATTATAGGACTTAAAAACATTGTTAGATCAACACAAAAAAATAACCAATGCCAAAGACAAAGATTGACGTAAAAGCCATTGTCAAAGAGTCAAAGGAAATTACCCAACAAATAAAGGACGGTCTTACGACTACCAATCTTACCAAAGAAGAAAGCAACCATATTACCAATGAGCTAGAGGAAGCCATTGCACTTGCCGAGCAAATCAAAGCGGATATTTAAGATTGAAAAAAGATTGATTAATCAATTCAATGCCAACATTTGTCAACAATCCCGATTTAATAAAATATTAATTAATCTTTATTAAATCCCCTGCCCTCCTTTTATAGAGTTAAATTCGTTAAGTAATGCCGACTTGAATAAACTTGATTAATCAAGTTTCTGGCAGCTTTTTCAAATTCAACCCCTTTTCATAAAGTTCGATTCGTTCAGTTTTGAAAAAAGGTTTGATTAATCAAAAAATCAAAGTTTACACAGCTTTTTCAATTACAGCCCTTTTTGTGTCCAAAACAGTAGAATCCCTATCTACATAGTGACCCCAAAAAAACCTTTACACTCATAATCTATAAATCAAATAAAATAGAACCTCCTATTGCATCCGCTACAAAAAGACCGTTCCACCTCGGTATAAATACCCCGTCCATTATTTCAATTTCTTCTTTATCATTTGGTAATAATTCTCTTTCCTGCTCGACTTCTTTGAACACTATATTGCCCCTTTCTTGAATATTAGAGGACAGTTTTTTAACCGCTCCTATTTCGCTATATGGCAACCATGCGTTCATACTTTCCCCGTCATTTCTTTGGAGGACTATTCTAACAGGACGGTTATTATCTTCTTTATTGTCCAGTAGTTCTATAATGGTTATACTTGGATAATTCATTTCACTAATTTTATTGACGTTCATTTTTCCGTTTAAAATATCGGAGAGTATTTCTCTTTTAGTTTTTTGCATTTATCCTTTACTTAAATCAAGCGTTATAAATTTGGTGTTCTTATCGTTTTTTTCTTCCTCCAATTCCTCTAGTGTTAAGATTTCCACCGAACCATTAATATAATTTCTTATCAATTTATCCCCTTCCCTAAATTCGCTTTTTATCATTTTTACCTTATGCTCTTTTAATTGTTTTCCAGTTTTCGCTATTAAATCTTTTATTGATAATTTACCACTTAGGGCATCCGCTAATAGTTGCCTTTTAGTTTTTTGCATAATTATTTATTCTATTGGGTCACTTATAATATCTTCTGGACTACCCTTTGTAGGAAAGTACAAAGACTTATCATTTTCCATTTGCTCTTTGGTCATTATCTCATAATGATCTTTACCAAATATCAATTTGAATTTGTCGCCTTGCGG
>CALJIQ010000042.1 GCA_937973995.1 uncultured Saprospiraceae bacterium | reverse complement strand
TTAATTATGATAAGTTGCATCTAGTTAATGTCCCGTAGTCAACATCTAAGCGGGAGGCTTGTCAAAAAACTGTTTGAGCGGAGCGAGTTTTTTTTGACTAGAATTTTTTGTTTCTTTTTTTTTCGATGAAAAAAAGAAAGTCAAAATCTAAATTCAACTTATCATAAATTGATTGACTTACCACTAAGTAACGATGAAGAGCTTTTATATTTGTGTTTGTTAAGTAATGATGCGAATCACTAGTTAAAATCACTACTGGTTTTCAGTGGATTAGAGTCTAAATCATGGTGATTTTTAAAATCACCATGATTTAAGTCACTGATTATCAATGACGAACAAATTTGAACTGGCGATTCGTATTAATGATATAATTTTATCAATACTAAACGAGTACCATATTTGCGGATAATCGCACAATGAAACCACTTATTTCACTTAAAATCTTTGGTAGCATGCTATTCCTGCTAGTCGGGACTTTATATAGCCATGCCCAAAATTTTAATGAAGTAGGCAATTCCAATATCCCCTTCATCCATTTAAAGAAAGTTTCGCAGCAAATTGTTTTAGATGGAGTCTTAGATGAAACTTTCTGGGCAGAAGCCATGCCTGCCGGTAACTTTGCCCAAACTTTTCCTACAGACAGTATCAATGCCATTGGCCCCACCCAAGTAATGATGGCCTACACAGAACAGCATTTGTACGTTGCTTTAAAATGTTACTCCAAAAGCGGTCAATTCATTACGCCGTCTTTGCGAAGAGATTACGATTTTTTTGGGAATGATAACATAACACTACTACTAGACACCTACAATGATATGAATTCTGCCTTAGCATTTGGGGTGAATCCTTTTGGTGTACGTAGAGAAGCCACTATTGCCAATGGAGGACAACAAGGCGGTGATTTTGATGAGTCTTGGGATAATAAATGGGATGGTGCAGCAAAAATATACGACACTTATTGGATAGCGGAAATGGCTATCCCTTTTAAGACGCTTCGCTATACAGCAGGAAGTAAAAGTTGGCGATTTAATGTCTATAGATATGATACGCAGAATAACGAAATTTCTACTTGGATAAAAATCCCGCAAAATCGTTTCGTCATGGATCTCGGTTTTATGGGAAATATGATATGGGAAGAACCCCTAGAAAAACCGGGGAAAAATATTTCGTTAATCCCTTATGTTACCTCCTCTTTTAATAGGGATTTTGAAAATGAGCAACAAGAAACTACCCAGCGGGATTTCAATTTTGGTGGAGATGCCAAAATAGGGTTGACCTCTGGTTTAAATCTTGATCTCACCTTCAATCCAGATTTTTCACAAGTAGAAGTAGATGAACAAGTGACCAATTTGGAACGCTTTGAGATTCAGTTCCCAGAAAGGCGTCAATTCTTTTTAGAGAATGCCGATTTATTTGGGAGTTTTGCTGCCAATCGTCTCAATCCTTTTTTCTCTCGAAGAATCGGTGTGGCTATTGATACCGCTACTGGACAAAACATTCAAAATACCATATTATACGGGGCTAGATTAAGCGGAAAGCTAAATGATCGACTGCGAGTAGGACTCCTGAATACGCAAACGGCTAAACAGGAAGAGAATGGGATGCCTGGCTTTAATTATACAGTAGCTACTGCCGAACAAAAAGTCTTTGAGCGATCAGGCATTGCTTTTATGTTTGTCAATAAAGAAGCCACCAATCATAATTATACAAATGGACATCGCAATTTTAATGAATACAATCGTTTGCTTGGCTTAGAATATAGACTAGCCTCCAATGACAATAAATGGATAGGCAAAAGCTCTTTCCTTAAAACCTTTACGCCCGGCATAGAAGACAATGATTTTTCTCATTTCACACAACTTATCTATACCGATAGAAAATATCGTTTTGAATGGGTCCACTTGTATATTGGAAATGGCTATAATCCAGAAGTAGGATTTGCGCCTAGAAAAGATTTCTTCTTAATTAGTCCTGAAGCCTCTATCAATTTTTACCCCAAACAACAAAATAATTTAAGCAGACATACGCTTGGTTTTGATGCCTCTGTATTTTATAATTTGGGACAAGACGGAAATGAAATTATTGATAACTGGGCATTAGAAGAACTTAACTTTGAGCCTTTTTGGGATTTTCGTTTTAAGAACTCTTCTAACTTAAGATGGCAAGCAAGTTACACGGAATTAACCTTATTGAATGATTTTGACCCCACTAGAATCCAAACAAACGGGGTGGTTTTACCAAGAGGCTCTAATTATGATTTCATAAGCTTTGGATTCCAATATCGCTCCGATAAAAGGAAAATTTTTAATTATCAAATTGAGCCATCTATAGGTTCTTTTTACAATGGATTCAGGGCAGGTATAGAAGGCAGTTTTACGTATCGTTATCAACCTTATGGATTTATCTCGTTGGACTACACCTACAACCACATTCGCTTAGATGCTCCTTTTGAAACGGCTAATCTTTGGTTAGTTGGTCCCAGAATTGATTTCACGTTCACCAAAAAACTCTTTCTCACCACTTTTATCCAATACAATAACCAGTTAGATAACTTGAATGTTAATGCCCGATTCCAGTGGCGATTCAAGCCCGTATCGGACTTTTTTATCGTCTATACCGATAATTACTTTACCGAACCTTTTAGCCAATTTGGAAGCCGTAATCGAGCTATTGTTGGAAAATTCACTTATTGGTTCAATCTCTAATCGGTTACTTTTTCAAGAGTGACAAAGCCAATTCCCAAAGCAATTCGTAAGGTACTACCTCTGTATCCAGCATATCAATATTTGAGTTATAGGGCGTTTTCACCAACCTTGCCTTATTCTTTTTGGCATGCGCTTCTACTCGTATGGTATGAAAAGCCCCCAAAGAAATACTACGCATCATCCGCAAAAAGTAACGAAGTCGTTCATTCTCCTTTCCTTTACCATTTCTAGATAGATACTGCTCAATGCCATCTGTTCTATCCAAATATCTTCTATGCTTCTCTTGAGCTAATAGATGTAATAATTCGAGAATAAATACATTCGACTTGGAACTATCCCCGCTCAATGGTGCTACCTCATTCAACAAGCGGTATAATCTAAAAGGCGGTACATCTGAGATTCTTCCTTGTTGCTCAAATAAGGTCAAGTAGGCGTGAACCAATTTCCAACGAGCTTCAATATAAGGATTATCAAAGCGTTTTCGTATAGCCTGTACTTCTGAATAAACTTGATGGGCAAGCACAGGGTCATCATTATATAAGGCAATAGTCGCTTTATAGAGTTGAGCAATATGCCAATTCCATCCACCAGCTACATGTTGGGCAATGGTTATACAGGTTTCTAGATTAGATAAGGCCCTATCATACTCTTTATTGATAGCATAAACAGGAATCACATTAATTAGAAATTGGAATTTCACCACATAAGGAAAAGGATTAGGATAGGCTTCAAAAAAAGCCAATGCTTCTTCACAATTTAATTCTAAAGCATCCGTATCATTCTGAATAAAATATATGTTATTTTTTATAGCATAATACCGTAATCTAAAGTTTAATTGTTCATTAGTAGGAAAAATAGCCTCTAAGGTTTTAATTTCTTCATAGACCCAATCAACAGATCTATTTTTTTTCAAGCAAAAAGCCAACCTATTTTCTATCCTTAAAGCTTTATTTTCATCGTCTAGCAAGCGGGTTATTCGATCTAATTTTTCTCGATATTTATTAAATTTCACATGACCTGAAATAGCGAAAAATTTCTCTAGTATAAGGCTTATTTCATATGCCATAATAAGCAAGCCTAATTTTTCTGCTTGGCGCACTACCTCCTCCGCTATAATGATACCTGACCGCTTCTTTCCCAATGCTAATAAAATACGTGCCTTCACATATTTATCCAGCAATTGAAAATGTGCCTTTTGTAACAAAGAAAAATGACGACTCCTCTGTTCTAGTAAGCCGTCTAGTAGTCGGTCTTTGAGTACCTTATAGGTATTTCTAAAATTAGAAGATGTTTTATTGAATTTCTCTTCTGCTAGTTCCCTAGAGATTCCTTCTTTAGCCAAATCATATAATTCTAAAAGATTCCCCTCTTTAGGCTGATAAGCAGATAGCTCGATAATTTCTTGTAATAACTTCATTATGACAGAAATAAAATTAATAAAAACAAAAAAAAACTAAGAATTAGTAACTTATTAATGAAAAGGTAAGGGGTTTTAGAATATAAGGATATGACGAAAGTACATAAAATATGTTAAAATTTAAACCAATACTATTAGAAATTTGCATCAAGGATTTAAAATATTATTCAATAAATAAATTTTATTATTATGAAAATCATTGGTACAGATTTCACAGACCTTTAAGCAAAAACTTGCTTAAACAAAAAAATAGGGAACGCAAACAATGGTTTGCCTCCCCTATTTTTTGCTTAAAAAAGAAGCTATGGATAAATAAATAGATATATCCCCTATTTATGGTATTCTTTATCCCTTACTATTACACTGCCAAATTCTTTTTTATCCCTTCCGCAATTTCCTGAAATTCTTCCCTACTCAACTTCAATTTAGGCTTCGCAAAACTCATATCATGAACCGAATGGATAGGTATTAAATGTAGGTGTGCATGAGGTACTTCTAAGCCAATAACGGTCGTCCCCACTCGCTCACAAGGAATCGTTTTTTTGATGGCAATCGCTATTTTTTTCGCAAAGACATTTAACCCTGCAATCAATTCATCTTCTAAATCAAAATAATAATCCACTTCTTTTTTGGGAATCACCAATGTATGCCCTTTTGCCAACGGAAAAATATCTAAGAAAGCATAGAAATCATCCGTCTCTGCAATTTTATAAGAGGGAATTTCCCCTGCTACTATCTTTGAAAAAATACTTGACATGATTTGGTCATTCGTCATTCGTCATTAGTCACTGGTCATTGTGTTTTCACTAATGACAAATGACCAATAACTAGTGACTCTTAAATAAAGATGTCTAACACCTCAAATTCAATATTCCCTCTTGGTGTTTCCACCGTTGCTATTTCCCCTATTTTTTTACCTAACAACCCTTTCCCTACTGGAGAATTAACAGATATTTTTTTAGCTTTTAAATCTGCTTCTGTTTCAGAAACTAATTTATAAGTGATCTCCTTTTTGTTTTTGACATTTTTGATCTTCACATTGCAAAAGACGGTCACCTTAGAGGTATCCAATTGGCTGGCATCCAAGATACGAGCATTTGCCAACACCGTCTCCATTTCATTAATTTTCAATTCCAATAGTCCTTGCGCATCTTTGGCAGCGTCATATTCTGCATTCTCTGATAAATCGCCTTTATCTCTTGCCTCAGCAATAGCAGCAGCAACCTTTTGTCGTTCGGTAGTTTTTAATTCATCTAGTTCTGCCACTAATTTTTCATAGCCTTCTTTTGAAAGATAATTAAAAGCCATAATTAACTTTAATTGAGAGTTTTGAATTACGGATTGCAAATAGCAATTTGTAAAACTAGACTCTGATTTATTTATAAAATTTTCTCGATGAAGTACGATAAACCACTTTCCTAAAAAATGAGACTTTCCTCTAGTGCTATTTCCGTGAGACACACTGAAATATAGTCATCAACATTGTTTTTTTACCTTGCTAATCAATTATCAAATGACCTTCTACAGATTAGATTAGAAGTAAAGGAAAGCGATTATGACACTCATTAAATAGTTCGAGTTACTTATTGGTTCTTCGTTGTTCAGGAACTAAAAACAGGAACGTTCCTACCAATTTTGGATAGAAACGTTCCTGTTTTTATAAAAGTTTGATAAAAGTAGAGAATTTTTCGCTTATATCAAAACCTTAGTTCCCTTCAATCTCTGCTTCCACTTCCATATCAAGCACGCAAGATGCTTTGTTGTGGTTGAAATTAGGGTGGAAATGGAAGTTTTCTGGTTGTAACGTTTTGCAGTGAGTCACATTCGCCGCCCGTCGCCGCTACGCGGCTCGGGCGGCGTGCTGGGGTCGAGGCTGTCTCATAAGTCCATTCCTGCAAACATTTTCAATATATTTAATTATTTAAGTCGTTGAATATTTGCGAGAAATAAATTTCAAAAGTTTTGGAAACTTTTGAAATCTCAGCTTATGAGACAGCCTCAATCCCACCCTTGCGAGGCGGCGCAGCCGCCGAGCACATTCACTGCAAAACGTTATAATTAGGAAGTTTTAAATAGCTATTCGGACAGAAATATTATGGGTTCCGCTAAAAGGCTGTGTAGCACGATAGGCATAATCTATCCCAAAACGGTTGGCACTTTCTCTTTTTAAAGGTACTTCTAAACTTACGCCTGCACTCAAACCAGAGTAAACAGATTTTTCTGCCTCTCGTTCTGCACTTAAACCGACCTCAACTTTATAGGCAGCTCGAAGCATAAACATATCATTCAGGGAATATTCAATACCTCCACCTAATTGATCTCTTGCAAAAGAATTAGAAGTGAAGTTTCCTAAAATCGTTACCCGATTAGCTTTGGTGAGTTGGAAGTCGTAAGACATCCCGATGTTCAATACGGAGGGTAATTCAAATTCTGCTGATCGCTGATTAACAGTAATATCATAGGACAAAGTACCATCAGGGTTTTCCGTTGGGAAAGATAAACCTTGTCCTCCAAAGCTCATTCTGGACCCTACATTTCTAAGGGAAATGCCAAATTTAAAATTGTCTTGTGGTCCTGTCACATACTGCACGCCTGCATCTATACCAAGCCCAAAAGCAGATAAATCTGCAATCGCCTCAGAGATAACCCTCATGGTGATACCTACCGATATTTTGTTTTCAAAAGTATGTGCATAAGAAATGCCCAAATTGAAAAAATTAGGAGAAAAAGTAGCCCCTGTTCCTTCTGGTTGATCCGTCGTAGTAATGGGAATCTCTCCAATATCTAAGGACATAATACTTAAACCAAAAGCACCACTTTTTCCTACTCGCTGAGAGATACCAAAAGCATTCATCCGAATATCCGTTCCCTCTAAATACCGAGCATGACCCATTAATACCTCTGTTTTGCTGATTCTTCCCAAACCAGCAGGATTCAATCGCAATGCTTCTACCCCCCTTACCAAAGAAGTGGACATGGTATGGAAACCCGCACTTCTAGCCCAGGGATTCATCAGCAATTCATAAGCACCTGCCTCCCCTTGTCGGTCGGGATTACCCGCCTCTAAAGTTGTAGAAAATAGAGTTACTAATAAGAAAGTTATTATTGTAAAAAAACGCATCATTCTAATTGAGAATGAAGAATTGAGAATGGAGAATTGAGCGTGCGTAACATTCTCAATTCTCCATTCTCAATTCTCAATTAATAATTAATAATTACAATCCAGAAGGATCAAATTGTCGCTGAACCCCAAACCATTTAATAACTCGTTCCCCAAGCCCAGGCGCATCGATGTGCATTAAGTAAACTCCACTGGCGACTGGAATACCTTTATTATTTTTTAAATCCCATTCTAAGGCTGGACTAATTTGTCGTTGCTGAATGGCTCTATTATTTCCTCTGATAGGATCACCAGTTTCATTTCTAACATATTGTCGAATGAAGCGTCCATCCAAAGAGTAAATTGTTACGGTACAATTAGCTGGCAGATTGGTAATCTTAATGATATTGGTAAATTGGGACGTTTCGTAAGCAGAGTAACCATAGTATGGATTCGGTACCACGTTGATCGCTTTTAGGGCTTCATTGATATCTTGTTCAGAACTAATTAATTCTGCTTCTGCATTTCCAATAGAGATTCGATAAGTTGGATACCCATTAAATGCGCCCGTTCCTTCTTCCACTTCATAAGGATTATCTACTCTCAACTTAACGATGGCGTCGTTCGGTATTAATCCATCTGCATAAGAGCGCATTTCAATTCCTTCCGGAAGCGTTAAAATACTCGCCCAAGTGATATTGTCTAAGGCTCTTACTTTTCTCAATTCACTATTCCCAAATTTTGGATCTAAGCGTTGACGCATCGCTTCACACTCATCATATTCTTCATCCGTTACAAAGACCATATGCTGCCCACCTACGTAAAAATTTAACAAGCTAAAGGTAGAAGTTTCAATCGTAGCAGTAGCAGAAGGATTTAACATCATATCTCCACCTCTTGGAATATCTCCTACATAGTTCATTTCAAATTCTGTATTACCATCTCGATAAACAGAATTTTCTCCAAATAATATATTCAATCGTTTACCAGATTCCACATCTATTGCATACCCAGGGAACCATCCCATTCCCAATACCAATTCTCCATCTTCCATTGTATTATCTCTCATTGGTCTGCCATCGCTATCTGCTTCTTTTCCAACGGACGGCGTTTGTCGAACATCAAAACTTCTAGCCCCTCCTTCCGTTGTAACGCCAATCCCTTGTCTAAAGCTATAATGAAAAGCACTAGCCGTCTCCACAACAATACATCTACTCCATTTAGTTTTATCTGCTGTAAAAACAATGTCCACATTATTTAAATGAGACACCCCATCTATCCTATTTCTTACAAGATTAAATTGGCGACTCTCATTCATCCACGCAGGAGAGATATAGGAGTTATTAGGTATCAATGCAAAATTGGTAGTAGGAGGTTCGAGGATTCGGTTCTCGTAATCAGTCAATAAATAGGGTACAAATAAATTACCCGCGATATTAACAAGTGATTGATCCTGATCTACTGCTTCTGCATTTTCTATACTTCCTGGATAAAACTCAAAAGGCTCTCCTGGTGCCGTTTTCAAGTAATCAAAAGGCGGCCGTCCTTCATCTGGTAGCCCCATTAACCATTCTACTCCATTTGGATCAGCATATTCAATAGCAGACCCGATGGCTCCATTTTGTCCACTTCCCATTTCACCCACTTCCATGCCTTGTTCAATAGCAATCGAAAAGCCATATTGTCCGATGATTTGTTCATTTAATTTTTCAATGGTTGTTTCGGAGGCAATGACGGTGCCATCGTTTAAATCAGTTAACACCCAACGGACTTCATCGTCTAGCCTACTATTGTTTAAATTCTCATCTACTAGGGTCAACTCAAACTCCCCATTTTTTACTTCTAAAGGATTATAGATGGTAATATTGATTGGGCCTCTACCTTCTTTATATTCAATCTCACCATCGAAAGAGCCATCTAAAATGGCTTCTCTTACGCCATCCTCTAAATCCAGGAATTGACCACCTGCACCAATACCATCCACTCGGGTAATCTTTGCTCCTTCTCCATAATTCACCTGTACTTTCTTATTAGTAATTGGTCGAGGTATTACGGTATAATATACATTGCTACCATCTCCAATATTTCCTCTACCTTCTAAGTACGCACGACGCTGTCCTGATAAATTTGGAAATTGAACGAACTGTTGATAGTTATTATAGGCATAAGCAACCGCTGTGAAATAGTATTTTTTATGATTAACTAAAGCACGATCCCCTGAGGCAAACTGATCTTCAACAATTCTAAAGGTATGACGAATCCCTTCATCTGTTCCTTGGACTTTTGATTCTGGTACCCATATATTGGGCGGTGCGTTGGGATCAGGGTTCGGATTAGAAACGGGTACCCAGTTGAAAATTTCATCTACCCCGTTTTGAATATCTACCTGATAAATTAATCTAGCTTTATCCGGATCATCTAATTCTGAAATACTCACATTAGGGCCTGATAATTGGAATAATTTATACCCTTCAAAAACATATGATCTTTCTTCCTCTGGCAAAGTGGTTGGTGCTTGTAGATCTATCTCGGAATATTCCTCTTTCGCATTATTAGACGTTACATCATCATTACTGAAAATGGCAACAATCTCTTTATCTAATTCAATCCAATCTACATCTGGTGCATCTGGTCCATCTGTAATGTCAAAACAATTATCAAATAAAGATTGTGCAATATCATCTGCTAATAATAAAGGATCGATATCTGGACTAGGATGTTGTACATCTGGCACCCAAACCACCCCAACAATTAATTCATTAACCGCACCTGGATCTAACCGGAAAGGTCCTGATGCTTGAATGGTTCTGGTATCAAACCCTTCTAAATTTTCATTCGCCATCGTCCACCCAACTGGGTCGTCGGGCCGATTTGGAAAGGCATAAGGAATTTCATCCGTACTTAATGGG
>CALJIQ010000041.1 GCA_937973995.1 uncultured Saprospiraceae bacterium | reverse complement strand
TTAAAAATTTGGCTTTTCAAAGCCAAATTTTTAAACACCTGCCTCCTAAATTCCTGTTTGCCGAGCTTGCGTCAGCAAGCGAGGCAAAGAAATCTACTTCAATAAAATTGGGCATGGAGTTGGAATATAAAAAAGAGATTACCTAACCAAACTATTACTGTGAAAAAAATATTAACCTTAGGCTTAGGCAAGGTAGGTACCTTGGTAGGGGTGCTACTCAGCAAAAAATACAAAGTGACGGGAGTGGATAAGCAGCAACCACATTATAACTTTAAATTACCCTTTAAAGTAGTCACAGGAGATGTAACGGAGGAAGATTTCTTAACCAAATTAATAAAGAAAAACGACGCAGTGGTATCTGCACTGCCTTACTTTTTAAATAAAAAAATCGCCCAGATTGCCTATGATTTAGGGAAGCATTACTTTGATTTAACAGAAGACGTTCCGACCACTAAGTTCATCCGAAAATTGAGTAAAACGTCTAAAAGTGTCATGGCGCCCCAATGTGGTTTAGCACCGGGATTGATCGGCATTATCGGTGCGGACCTCACTAAAGATTTTACGAAATTACGAGACATAGAATTGCGAGTGGGTGCATTGCCTCGTTTCCCTAATGGACTCTTAGCCTATTCGTTTACTTGGTCGCCAGCAGGGGTCATTAACGAATATATCAATGATGCGGAAGCTATCCAAAATGGCAAACGCAAAATGGTTCCTTCTCTAGATGGTTTTGAATACATCAATATCGGAGGACGAGAGTTTGAAGCCTTTACTACCTCAGGCGGATTAGGAACCATGTGCGAGACCTATAAGGGAAAAGTGGATACTTTAAATTATAAAACCATCCGTTATCCCGGTCATGGCCGCTTGATGAAATTCTTAATTCAAGAACTCATACTAAAAGAGGATAAAGCCTTATTATCGAAGATTTTAGAAAATGCCAAACCGCCCGTCAAAGAGGATGTCGTTTACGTCTATGCAGTGGTAGAAGGATGGAAAGGAAAAAAACTATTTCGCAACGAATACTTCAGAGACTTTGCTCCCATCACAATTGAAGGACAGGAATGGCGTGCTATTTCTTGGACGACTGCTGCTTCTATCGCTGCGGTTATTGAAATGGTAGATAAAGGGGACTTACCGCAACAGGGCTTTATTAAGCAAGAAGAGATTCCATTTGATCTGTTCTTGAAAACCGATAATGGGAAATATTTTAAATAGAAAAAGTCGGTTGGAGAGAAGATTACAAAAGTTTTTAAAACTTTTGTAATCTGTCATCGAGCCAAACTCCTCACTATTCGTCGGATGGCTGCGCCGTCCGATGAGTAGGCATTCCCATCGGACGGCGCAGCCATCTGACGGGAGTTTCTATATATTCACGCTCTATTTAGGATGAACAAAACTACTCTAAGACAATCACTTTCTGCTGAAAAAGAAATGCTAGTAGCTTGGTATTAAGGCAAAAAAAAAAGTTCCTCAGAGCACGCTCTGAGGAACTTTTTAAAGACTAATCAACCGTCACTATTCACAGTAGTAAAAATGATTACCACAAGTTTTCATGAAGTGAATGGCACAAGCATTTGGACCTTCAATTCTAAACGCTTCTACATCTCTACCTGAAATATCCAATTTCGCATATACCGTTCTATGGTTTTTGCCAGCGCCGATATTACCAACTGTACCAGGAGTAATTCTCACACTTTCAATATTGTCAGCCGTTACATCTGAGAAACCGTTGGTATAACCTAAGGAGTTGAATACACCATCTAGGAATTGACGATCTCTAGAACTTACCTTATGGCGACCCGCTAACTTAGCTAAGAAAGCCTCTTTACCTAAATCTCGTACATACCCAAATTCTGGGTTGGTACCCAATCTGGTTAGTACTTTCGGTTGTGCAGCACTTGGTATGCTAAAGACATTTCCGTCCATTCCATTACAAGCACAAGTAGGTGCAGGCGGTGGGGGAGGAGCGACTTCCTTTCTAACTGGTTCGGCATTAGCCTCTACTGGAGGTGGAGGTGGCACCACGGCCTTCGTATTCTCGCAACTTCTCCATAAGAAGAACAGCGCTAATAATAGCAATGGAAGTAAAATCCACCACCAAGGGAAAGCACTTGAACTAGAGGTAGTAGCAGCGGTTGTGGCAGCCGCAGCTTTGGTAGCAACTGCTTTGGTAGCCACCGCTTTTTTAGCAACAGGCGCAGCCGCTGCAACGGGTACTGGTTCTTCTTTCTTTAAACAAGAACGACCTACTTCTCTGCCTTTATTATCATGTAATACATCGTAATAAACATTGCCTCTCTTCACTCGCTTATAACGATCCTTGTTTTTGATATTTTTAAGGACACCTCTTAATTCAGATTCTCGTTTACCAGAAGTCTCAAAACCTTCACTTCGAAGTCTGACATTCCCTTTATTATCATAAACAGCGAAATAGAATTTGCCGTTATCGTGTTTGAATAATGCTACATTATTTTTCTTATCCGTTACTTTCTTCCCCTTGTATTCTCTACAAATTAAGTAGTCATCTTCTTTATCCGTTGAAACTTTCTTTTTGGTAACTACGGCCGTAGCAGCAGCGGCTGTCACAGCGGCAGCAGCTACAGGTTTAGCAACTGATTTAGGAGCATCTTTCTCTAAGCAACTTCTACCAATTTCTCTACCCGTTTTATCATAAAGAACATCCATATAGAAATTGCCTTTCCGCTTGCGCTTATACATGGATTTATCCCCTAAGAACCTAATCACTTCTTTTAGTTCATCATCTCTTTCGGCAGTGGTTTTAAAGCCTTCACTACGTAGTCTTACTTTGCCTTTGTCTCCATAGACCACAAAATAGAATTGACCATTTTTGTGTTTGAATAAGGCTAGGCTATTTTTCTTATCTGTTACCTTATGTCCTTCATACTCTTTGCATGGTAAATAATCATCTTCCTCATCTATTGTTCGCTCTACAACTATTTTCTTTTTGATGATTGGAGTGGCGGCAGCAGCAGCGGCAACTGTAGCAGCGGCAGCGGCTGGTGCGGCTGTTGTTTTCTTAACTTCCTCTTCTTTTTCCAAACAGCTGCGACCCACTTCTCTTCCAGATCTATCATAAAGTACATCCATGTAGTACTTGCCTTTTCGCTTGCGCTTATACATGGATCGATCATCTTTAAATTTCAATACGCCTGCAAGTTCTTTGTCTCTTTCCTGAGCAGAGGGGAAGCCCTCACTGCGAAGTCTCACCTTGCCATTGTCTCCATAAAGTACAAAGTAGAATTGACCATTGTCATGTTTGAAAAGGGCAACATTATTGACCTTATCATTTACAGAATGACCTTGATATTCTCTACATGGTAAGTAGTCGTCTTCTTCGTCAATCGTCTTTTCAACCACTACTTTCTTGCTAGTTACTTTTCCAGAAGCAGCAGCACCCATACCAACCGCACCAGCACCTACGGCACCTAACGCAGCCGAACGACTAGTTTCCTCTTTTTTCACTTCTACTTTCTTTACCTCTACTTTCTTAGGTTCTTCTTTAACGACCTTCTTGGTAACAACAGGAGCAGCTTCTTTCATTAAGCAACTACGACCCACTTCTCTTCCTGTTTTGTCGTATAAGATGTCCATGTAATACTTTCCTTTCTTTTTGCGCTTATACATGGATCGATCGTCCTTAAATTTAAGCACACCAGAAAGTTCTTGGTCTCTATCTTTAGCACTTGGGAAGCCTTCACTTCTCAATTGGACATTACCATTCCCATCATATAAAGCAAAATAGAACTGACCATTCTCATGCTTGAATAAAGCGACATTGTTTTCTTTGTCGTTTACATTATGTCCTTTATATTCTCTACACGGTAAATAATCATCTTCTTCATCTTCTGGTTCGTCCGCTTTAGAAGTAGCTGCTATGGAAGCACCTGCGGCAGCGGTTGCTGCTACAGCGGCTAATCTTACTTTTTCAGCAGCCTCTTGTTCTGCTTTCTTTTTTGCTGCTGCTTCCTCTGCTTGACGAGCAGCCGCTATTTCTGCTTTTAGACGCTGAGCTTCTTCCTCCTCTTTTTTCTTTGCAGCTGCGATTTCAGCTCTCAGTCTTGCAGCTTCTTCCTCTTCTGCTTTCTTCTTCGCTGCTGCCTTAGCTTTTGCCTCTTCTTCCGCTTTTCTTTGAGCAGCTGCTTCTGCCTCTGCTTTAGCTTTCGCCGCTGCTGCTGCCTTAGCCTCTTCTTCCGCTTTTCTACGAGCAGCTGCTTCTGCCTCTGCTTTGGCTTTTGCCTCTTCTTCTGCTTTTCTGCGAGCAGTTGCTTCTGCTTCTGCTTTAGCTTTCGCCGCTGCTGCTGCCTTAGCTTCTTCTTCCGCTTTTCTACGAGCAGCTGCTTCTGCCTCTGCTTTGGCTTTTGCCTCTTCTTCTGCTTTTCTGCGAGCAGTTGCTTCCGCTTCTGCTTTAGCTTTCGCCGCTGCTGCCTTAGCTTCTTCTTCCGCTTTTCTACGAGCAGCTGCTTCTGCCTCTGCTTTGGCCTTCGCATCTGCGGCTGCTTTGGCAGCGGCAGCGGTTGCTGCTGCGGCGGCCGCCGCTTTTGCGGATGCTGCTTGGTCTTCTTTTTGTTTCCAAGAGAAAGCAGACCAAGAAACGCCATCTACTATTCTAGAACCAGCTCCAATTGGTGACTGAGAACCTTTTATCCAATTGAAATCAGCAAGCATTGCTTCTTCTGAATCGTAATGTCTGCTTTGCCCAATTTCTTGGTGGTTTCCAGCTTTTAGTATATAAAAATACTTTCCTGCTGGCGTTCTACCAGTTGACCAACGAGCATCTTCAGGTGCATTTTTAGTAACTGAGCTGATGCCATTATCTCTAGCCGCTGTAGAAGAATAGCCCTCACTTCTCAAGAGTGTTTTTCCATTCTTATCATTATAGCTGAAATAGTATTCTCCGTCTTGTTCAAATGAATGGAAACCAACTGCACCGTCATAATCTGATGGTGCTAAATAATCATCTGTTTTCTTATCTGCTGCTGCACTGCCGTCCCTACCTTGTGCTGCTGCCGCTGCTGCTCTTTCTACCTCACTCCCTAGCAAAGAACCAATAGCGGTTTGCATATCATCCGTCGTCCCATAGAAGAAACTCTTACCTATTTTCTTTCCATCTTCTCCTAAGATATAAAAGAAGTACTTTCCGTTTTTGGTAGGCTTTCCTTCATAGTTAGATTCATACGGTGCGAAAAGCATTATTTGATCCACTACCGCTTGTGCTTGCGCCTGTGTTTCAAAACCACGTACATCCGCATTTAAGAAGAGTGTTTTACCTTCTGGATTTTTAAAAGTGAAATAGAATCTATCATTTCCACTTTTGAAAATATCCCAAGTGATATTATTGAAAAGATAATTTCCATTGGCTACATATACCTTTTCCTTCTTAGGCTTCTTCTCACCTGTTCGCTTTTTTCTTTTCTTTTTAGGTTTGTCATCTTCAGTTGCTGGTGGGGGAGGAGCAGCAATCGCTATATTTGCCACTCGGTTAGCAGCCGTTAGCTCTGTGCCTTCTGCTACTCTAATACCACCAATTTTTTGACCACCCATCATTCTAGAGATTACCGTATCCATTGCACCCAATGAATCGAACCATCTACTAGTGGCTATGTTTTGGTTATTGCCTGCTCGCAAATTAAAATAATGCTTACCATTGGGATGTACCATACGCTGATACCTAGCCTCAATAGTCATATTATTTTGAACAGAATTGATCCCATTATCTCTGCCACTTTCAGAAGAATACCCTTCACTAATCAGATACACGGTGCCTCCTGAATTAAAGGTGAAATAGAATTCACCATCGTCACTAAAGGAATCAAATCCGTTTTCGACGCCAGTCATATTGGCTTCATAAAAGGATAGTGGTTTGTAATTGTCATCACCACTACCACCTTTGTACGGATTTTTCATAGTTTAACTTATTAATTAAAATTAGGAATATGAAAATATATTGAGTCCTTCTTGCAATATATACACGTGAGGAATCAATACTATATTAAGCAGATTCAATCAAATAGATTTGATCTTTTATCTATCACGAAAACCAGCTTGCGTTTAGTGGAAAAAAGGCATTTTTCTTCGAGAAAAAAACTTATGAAATTAATCTTTTTTTAAGTAAAATTTAATGAAAATTACTTGTTAGAATTAGCGTGTTGAATACCTTTTTTATCGAATTGGTATTTTGAGAAGTGACTACTTTAGTAGCTATTACTTGTAGTATGTAGTTATTAATATGGGATGTTCTAATAATATAGACTATAAATTCTGGAGGATCGTCACTTAAAAAATACCCTTTAGTTAAGACTTACTTTAAAAAGTAATGTAAAGGGGTTAACCAAAATATATTTTATTTTCTCATGTTTGCTTAGAATAATTCTGAAGTTCTGCGGCAAATTAGTAAAATATTTGAAAAAAAATTAAAAACCTCCTATGGAAATACCGATTTTGGAAGAATTTTAGGTGGAAAACCAAAATTCACTCAATTAATTAGGAAAAAAAAGCCAAAATAAATAACTTAGCTCTTCCGAATGACACCATATCATTTTCACTACAATTAAACACGTTCCCTAACCTACTACTTACTAAATACCTTTTAAGGTCCTACTTACTTTTATCAATTTCACACAAAAAAAATAAGTCCTGTCAGTCAGTCAATTGTTTCTATCTATTTGATAGGTAACAATAAAACATACTATGATGAGAAACTGCCTAGCAATATTCCTATTGGGAATTTGGCTAACTTTAGGGGTATGGTATTACGTATGCAAAGTCAAAAATTTGTGTTTACCAGCTCCAGAACCTGAAATGGAAAAAACTCTAGTTCAACCCACTGAGGAAATTCAAGAACTTTCTCCCGCTATCCTCAAAAATGCCTACCATCAAGTTTTTCAAATGGAGGAAGATGCTTCCTTCCAACATTCTACTGATACAATCAATACAGGAGAATTTTTCGAAAATGGTATTGATAGTATCGTCCAGTTTCTGGATAAATTTCCTGACACTAAGTTGATTATTACAGGGTATTATTCGAAGGAAGAAGAGAATACGACGAGCCATCCTAATCTTGGACTTGCTAGGGCAGCATTCATCAAACAAAAAGTTATTGATCGAGGGATTGAAGCTGAGCAACTAATTACGGTTGCAAATGAAAGAGATGACCTTTTTTCAGAAGATACTAGTTATAAAAATTTAGTGGATTTCAAGTTTACCAAAAGGTATGAATACCTCAATGAATCAGATGTAAAATCTTCCTACCGAGCTATTGACTTCTTAGAACATTATTCCCAATTCTTTAAAGATGGTTCCTATATCATTTTTTCGGAAGAGCCAAACCAACAGGTAGAAAACTTAAGCTATTACTTGAACCGAAATAGAGAGCATCTACTAAGAGTCGTTGTTCCTTTTCAAGCAGATGAAGCGAATGTGGTGGATACGATGGATATAGGATTAGTGAGAGCATTGGACTTAAAAAATCAGTTAAGGAATATGGCGTTAAAGGAAGAATCTATATTGATTAGTAGTGTGCAAGCTGAAGGCATTTTTGATTCCTCTAACTTTTCGTTACCAAAAGTCATTCAATATAATTTTGTTTTTCCAGAATATAAAGACCAGGATTTGGAAAGAGAAGTAGCATTGGAAAGATCGCTATCAAAGTCTTTGTCATCAGTGGTGGAAGAAGAAAGTGAGGAAACGTATGCAGAAATAACTGAGGAGAATGAAGTAATGCCAGTTGATCCCTCTACCGTTTCGCCTCTACAATTTAACACGGGGAGCCATAGTTTATCCTTGACCAATTCAGTAGTGGAATACATCACAGAATTGAAAAGTTATTTATCCGAAAACCCAAATCGAGAGGTACTTATTATTGGACATACGGATAATGTAGGAGATCCAGAATTTAATATTGAATTGGGTCGTCTTCGAGGATATGAAGCGAGAAGATTGTTAGTCAATAATCATATTTCACCAAGTCGGATTAACGTTATTTCGGAGGGAGAATATAGTCCTATCGCCAGTAATGATAATTCTGATGGGCGTCGTTTGAATAGACGCGTGGATATTGATATACAGTAAGCATTGATATACTTATAAGTACTCAATGATGAATTTTGAATGATTGAATTTTGAATAAAACGAGACGCAATAGGACGAAAACGCCAAGTTGCAAGACGACTTCCGATTCAAAATTCAAAATTTTTCATTCAAAATTGAGTTTTTACTATACACATGCTCAATGATGAATTTTGAATGATTGAATTTTGAATAAAGCGAGACGCAATAGGACGAAAACGCCAAGTTGTAAGACGACTACCCATTCAAAATTCAAAATTTTTCATTCAAAATTGAGTTTTTACTATACACTACACAACATACTATGAATGAGGGAATTATGTGGCATCGTGCTAAATACTCAATGATGAAATTTGAATGATTGAATTTTGAATGAAACGATATACAATAGGACGAAAACTCCAAGGTGTAAGACGACTACCCATTCAAAATTCAAAGTTTCTCATTCAGAATTGAGTGCCTATGCGTGGTGTTTCCTGACTCCTTCATCACTAACCAAAACTACACAACATGGACCCTAGAGTTTATGCGATATTGACCATATTGGTAATAGGCATTATTTCCTTTCTAATTGGATGGTTATTAACAAGTTCAAAGTGGAGAAATAAATACGAAGAGGAGAATCAAGCTAAACTAAATCTGGAGCGGCATAATAAACGGTTAGAAAAATCTTTGGATCAATCTAAAAAAATGCAAGAGGAAGGACGGAGTCGATTGCAATTGATCAATGCAGATGTTCGGTTGTTAGAAAAAGAAGTTAAACAACTAAAAAAAGATAAAAAATATCTTTCTGATAAATTGGGTGTTGATAAAGAAAAAGATGGTAAGGTATTTCCTGTAACCAAAAATAAAAGCTCTTTACAATCTTTATTCGATAAAGAACAAGTAAAGTCCGTAACGGCTTATACCAAAGTGATAGATCTAGATAAAGAGGTAAAAGACCCCGCTGTCAAGGAACCTAAAGAAGAAAATAACTTTATTCTAGATGAAACAATAAACACATCTACCAAAGAAAGGACCAATCATTTAGGGGATACCCATCCCTTAGCCCACATAGTTCGCCGTACCATTATTTTTTCAAATAAAGAACATAGGGACGATTTGCATGAAATTAAGGGAATCACTAAAAAAGTAGCTAAAGAGTTGAAGGAGATTGGATTTGTATGTTTTAAACAAATCGCTATTTTGACTGCCAAAGATTTAGAGGATATTTCTGTGGCATTGGGCTTTGATAAAGATAAGGCGATGGACGATGCTTGGGTAGCTCAGGCCAATAAATTGTATAATGCAAAGTATGAGAGTTGATTGTACTAGGCTTACCAAGCCTCGCTTGCGTCGCAAGCGAGGCAGGGAGGTTCTTTTAGAGGCAACGCTAGTCGCCGAGCAAATTAGACATTCTTTTCTTATAATTGAGCCAATCTAGTAGCCGCTTCTGCAAGCGTTTCTTCCTTCTTAGCAAAACACAAACGAATAACTTTCTGCTCAGGTGGTTCCGAGTAAAAGGGAGATAATGGAATGGCAGCTACGCCAATTTCTTTAGTGAGGTATTTTGCAAATTCCGCATCCGATAAATCGCTTACCCCATCATAATTAAATAATTGAAAATAGGTGCCTTTAGATAAAAGCGGTTCCAAAGGAGTAGCAGATAGTCGTTCCGTCAGATAATTTCTTTTTTGTTGAAAAAAGCTAGATAACTGGTTGTAGGTCTGAGGATCTTGTAGATGTTCTGCTAAAGCGTACTGCGTAAAAGAGTTGACACAGAATACATTCCACTGATGAATATTTTTGAATTCTTTCATCAAATCAGGAGGCCCTACGCAGTAGCCCATTTTCCAACCAGTACTATGGAAGGTTTTTCCAAAAGAATAAACCGCCAAGCTTTGTTGAAATAAACTAGGATACTTCACTACACTACAATGCGCTTCTCCATCATAAATCAGATGTTCATATACTTCATCGCTTAATACTAGTATATCTTTTCCTTTCACTATTTGCTCTAACGCTTTTAAGTCTGCATCTCTCAATATGGTTCCTGTTGGATTATGAGGGGTATTAATAATAATCATCCGAGTTCGACTAGTCACCATGGATTCTAATCGATTCCAATCTACTGAATAGTCTGGGTACTGTAAACCGTATATGACGGGAATTCCTCCTGCTATTTGTATGGAAGGCTTATAAGAATCATATGCTGGCTCAATGATAATCACTTCCTCCCCTGGATGAACAAATCCTGTGATCGCCGTGAATAAAGCTTGTGTTGCCCCAGCCGTAATACATATTTGCGTGTCTGGATCTAATTCTACCCCATACGACAAATTCATTTTTTCACTGATGGAAGTTCTCAAATCTAATAAGCCCGGCATGGGGCAATATTGATTTTTACCTCCATTCAAATATTTTTCTACCTTTTGTCTTAAGGATACATCGCAGTCGAAATCGGGAAATCCTTGACCTAAATTGATGGCTCCACATTCCTTGGCTAAGGCAGACATAACCGTAAATATGGTGATTCCAGACTGTGGGAGTTTAGAGGTGAAATTCATTTTTTTCTTTATTTGTTTTGAGCCACATTAGGGCACATTAGTTGAGTCACATTAGAACACAAAGAACGGAAGTTGAAGATCAAGTGTTAGGGAAAAAATCAACAAAAACAAAATTTTGTCAACATCTAATAAGTTGAACTTGTTCTTGGCATTTGATCTTGAACTTTAAAAAAATCAATCACTACCCAAACCCTTTAAACCATCCAAGCTAAGTGCATTTTTTTCTTTCTGGTATGCTTGTAGCGCTTCTGCACCTCTATGATCTACCCATTTGGACATGGTGTCTCGCTCTCCCACATACTCAAAAAATGGAACGGTATAGCCGCAAGAATCAGATATTCTACTTAGATCAATTTTGATGATGGCTCTCGCACTTAGATAATCAGGGAAGTGATGTTGTAAAGCTTGATACCCTGCTGTACCTTTCTCCAATACCGTTCCATTCCCTTGTAGTCGCACCAATTTCGGAGGTCCTTCAAAGGCACAAAACAAAAGTGTGATTCGACCATTTTCCTTTAAATGAGCAACGGTTTCTATGCCACTGCCTGTTAGATCAATATAGGCCACGGTATGGTCATCTAATATCCGTAAACTATCCCATCCTTTTGGCGAGACATTGACTAATCCGTCTGGTGAAAGCGGTGCTGTACTTACAAAAAACAGCTTTTGCTGTTGAATAAATTCTTGCAATCGAGGTTCTATTTTTTCAAACACTTTGCCCATGATGTTAATTTTAGGGAAGAATTTAATTAGTATATTTTTTTCGGTGGACGATTGATACCGCTATTTAGCGGTATTTCACTTGACGGTGGACGGTTACGTCCATACAAAAATTATAAAGTCTTGCTTTGCGTGACTTAGCGAAACCTTAGCGATACTCTGCGGGAAACCATACACATAACGAATGTATAATGCCAGCTATCTAACCATCATTTTCAAAATCACCTTTTTATCCCGTTCGCAGTATAAAACAGCTTAAAGCATCCCGCCTAAGTGTAAAATAAAGCTACATTTTATATGTTTTTTAAATTTAATATAAAAACTTCTTATTTTCGCTGCCTGTTCCTATGACCAAGGGACCAGATTTTAATCTTAATAGTTCACCCAATCCAAAGCACACCTTTGCCAGCATCACCTTTGGTTGGTTAATAAATTAAAAAATTGTCTCATAAGTAGTCAACAAAAATAACGTAGAATTATTTACCATATAGTCATACTCCTATGGTCTGCAAATATGTTTGAGGAATCGAAAGGTTTACCATGAGTTAAAAATAATTCTCCTTTCTTTCCTTAAAAAGACGACCATTTGTTTAAAACTGCATTTAACACTAAATAATTTTCACAAATTAAATCATTTAACATTAGCAGAATGAAAAAATTTTACTTGAGTTTCCTTATGATTTTGTCCATCTTCTTGCCTCAGACCATGCAGGCACAGGAACAAAATGTATGGGAAATTATTCAATCTAATCCGAATACCAGCTTATTGGCGGCTGTGCTTGCAGGTTCGGAAATTATTCCATTGTTAGAAGGTCCTGGTCCAGTGACCGTCTTTGCACCTTCTACCACAGCCATTGCGGCGCTTCCTCCAGAAACGATTGTTGCCATTCAGACCGATACGACCGGTTCTACCCAAGCTTTATTGGCGTACCATGTAGCGGGCGACTCTATTGTTGCTAGCAGTCTTTCTGATGGACTGATGATTCCTACCTTGCAAGGTGGATCTATTACTATTGCCATGACCGATGCTGGGTTTACAGCAGATGGGGTGCCTATTTCGACAGCAGACCTGATTGGTACCAATGGAGTGGTACATATTATTGAAGGTATATTAACGCCACCGATGGCGCCTGTTGAAGCAGAAGTACAAGATTTACCATTAACCTTTGAATCGGATAATATAGAATACCAACTATTCGCTTTTGGTGATGCCGTTGCTACAAGAATAGATAATCCTGATCCATCTGGAAATGGAAGTGCGAAGGTATTGAGCTTGGAAAAACCAACAGGTGCCCAACCTTGGGCGGGTGTGGCGATGCCAATAGCTACGCCAATTGATTTCTCAGGGAGTAGTTTACTATACATGCGAGTCTGGTCTCCGAGAGCGGACGTTCCGTTTTTATTAAAAATAGAAGACACGAACTCTGCCCCAGATGCGAATGGTAATCCTTCTGTATTTGCAGAGGTTTTTGTCAATACGACTGTAGGGAATGCATGGGAAACCTTGGTATTTGATATGTCCACGCATCCTGCTTTCAATGTAGCCAATAGCTATAACCAAGTGGTGGCATTTGGCGATATGAATAATCCTGGGGTAGGCGAGACCTTCTTTATAGATAATATTGCACAAGAAGATCTTTCAATAGTAGCACCAGAACCAATGGCAGAGGTGCAGGATATTCCATTAACCTTTGAATCGGATAATATAGAATACCAACTATTCGCTTTTGGTGATGCCGTTGCGACTAGAATAGATAATCCTGATCCATCTGGAAATGGAAGTGCGAAGGTATTGAGTTTGGAAAAACCAGTAGGCGCACAGCCTTGGGCAGGGGTGGCGATGCCAATAGCAACACCTTTAGATTTTTCAGGTAGTACGTTGATGTATATGCGGGTCTGGTCTCCTAGGGCAGGTGTTCCGTTTTTATTAAAAATAGAAGACACGAACTCTGCCCCAGATGCGAATGGGAATCCTTCCATCTTTGCAGAAGTATTTGCCAATACGACCGTAGCGAATGCTTGGGAAACCTTGGTATTTGATATGTCCACGCATCCTGCTTTCAATGTAGCCAATAGCTATAATCAAGTAGTGGCATTTGGCGATATGAATAATCCTGGGGTAGGCGAGACCTACTTTATAGATAATATTGCACAAGAAGACTTGAGTACGAGTACGATTGATTTAGCAAAAGAGAATCAATTCAAAGTGGCTCCGAATCCATTCCAGCATCAAACCTTGGTAACTTGGAATAATCCAGCAAATAGCACGTTCCAAGTGACGATTTTAAATGTAACTGGACAAGTGATGAGAAGCTTCCGTAATGTAACTGGAGATCAGTTACAAGTGACGAAAGACGATTTGATCTCTGGTATGTATTTCCTAAACTTCCGTGATGAAGTGGG
>CALJIQ010000040.1 GCA_937973995.1 uncultured Saprospiraceae bacterium | reverse complement strand
CCCATAGCCGTCAGGCTAAGAGATTAAAGAGCGGATAAGTCGTCAGGAGACGACTATGATAGGCATTCCAAGTCTGGAGACTTGGAATATCAGGCAAGATAATGCGATCTATCAAGTCTCCAGACTTGATAGGCTTATCCGAGTCGTCTCCTGACGACAACATTCCGTTTAGCCTGACGGCTATGGGCGCTGCCTCAGTTGCCCCTTTAGAATCCCTTGTTTCCTGAAATGGACTCGATGTCCATTTCAGGAAAGGAATCACGGGATATGTCAAAGAACCTATTATTTTAAATGAGTGTATTATAATATTTGGGAATCTTATTCATCAGCTCACTATGGAGTGAGCAGATTCGTTGTAATACAATCTCCAATCTGTTTTAAACTCATTTTAAATAATATATAGAAACCCATTCCCTCGCAACTCGTTCACCCGCAACTCGAATAACAGCAAAATTGCTCATAATAATTCAATATAGTCGTTATTTTTACCAGAATCTGAAACAAGTAACTATGTCAATAAAAAAGTGGCTCAAAAAACTACCTTTTCCCATTACTAAGAATCATGCCTATGACTTGCAAGCCAAACGCGTGTTGCGCACTGCCTTGAACGCTACTTCCAATTGTATAGACGTAGGGAGTCACGAAGGGGAGTTTATGGATCTTTTTTTACAATTTGCTCCGCAGGGACGACACCTAGGTTTTGAGCCGCTGCCAGACTTTTATCAGCAATTAACTCAAAAATATCCTGCTAATTGTTCTTTTTATCCGATTGCTTTAAGCGATCAAAAGGGAAAAACTACATTTAATTATGTCATTTCTAATCCCGCCTATAGCGGGTTAGAAAAGCGGCAATATGATAAAAAGGGCGAAAAAGACACCACCATCCAGGTCCAACAAGACCGATTAGATCATATTGTTCCTACTGACCTATCTATAGACTTTATTAAAATTGATGTAGAAGGGGGAGAGTTGCAAGTGTTACAAGGGGCTATGGAAACTATCACCAAGTGGAAGCCCATTATAATTTTCGAGCACGGACTAGGCGCAGCGGATGTCTATGGAACTACCCCAGAAATGGTATATGATTTATTGAACCAATGCGGTTTGCAGGTAAGTACGATGAAAAAATGGCTGCAACAAGAACCCGCCTTTAGCAAACAACCGTTTTGTGAGCATTTTTATAAAAACTTGGATTATTATTTTATTGCTTATTCTTGATGAGGGGACAGGAGTCAGGGGTCAGGAGTCAGAGTGAATTGCATATTCAAAGAAGAAATTACCTTTTTATTAAAGCAATCACCCGTCTACAAAAAATCTTAGTAATACCACTCATCCAAGTACTTATTAAAGACTTTGGCTAGATTAACGGCATCATCAATGCCTCGATGGTGGGTGCCTGTGAATTCAAAACCTTCCTTTTCTACCGCTTTCCGCAAGCCTCTATGTTTGGAAAGCCCCTTAATTTCTTTGTATTGATTTTTAACGTTAATATGATGCTCTAACCATTCCCACTCCATATCGTGTAGTTTGCAATCACTGATAAGAGCCGTTTTATCAAACTTGCCCCAAGAGCATAATAAATAGTCCTCTTCCCATATATCAATCCAATCTTGGAAATCTTCTACCACCTTAGGAAAAGTATTGGCGATATTTATTTGATCTTGGGTAATGGAGGTTAATTCTTGACAAAAAGCAGACAATCGAGGGTTCACTACGGGTTTAACGAAGCGGTTAAAAGTAGACAGTTCTTCCCCATATCCATTTAATTTGATAGCCCCAATTTCGATGACTTCTTGGACATATCCAGGTGGTCTTCCCAGCCAGCAAGTGGCTTCCAAATCGTATATAATGAAATGCATTGGGTATCTTTTTTAACTTCTCAATGAGAACTTACCTCGTTTCAATCAAAAAAACGTTTAACGGGAGGCATTGTTGCGGCTTGTTAGTGGGAGTAGGTTAATATTCCACCTGTCCGTGCTTCACCCACTTGCTCCATGTTTTGTTGAAACCATGAACTTTATCGGTCGGTTCCCCATTCTTATCCACAATGGGCCTTTCTTCATTGACCCATTGAAAAATACTTCCCTTTAGATTATAGACTTTCTGAAATCCTAATTTCTGTAATTGTTCTCCGATGCGCTCACTTCTATACCCCACCGAACAATAAGTAACGATAGGAGTTTCCTTAGATAGATGTTGTATCCGATCTTTCGAAAAATCGTCATACCCTACCCATATAGCATTGGGGAGATGGCTCATATCATATTCTGCTCGCTCTCTGGTGTCTAATACGATCACTGGCGATTCAAAATTAACCAATTGGGTGGGCGTCAGGTCTGGTACTGTGCCTTGGGCCATTTGGGTAGCCATTTGTTCAAATTCAAGATCGGTAAACTGACCTGCCACTTTTGGTGCTGGATAACATTGGCTTAAAAATAATAAAGCAAGTATTTTAAAAAATTCAGAAATTCGCATTCTATAGAAATTTATCTTAACAATGGAAAAGTATCTTCAACTCTTTGTCAACGGTTATAAGAACTACGCTAATTATTTGTGGACCGAGATTACGCAGCCTAGTTGGCACAACTATTTTTATTGGCTGATCATCGTTTCTGTCTTTTTCTTAATTCTGGAAGTTATTATCCCTTGGCGTAAAAACCAACCAATCCCTAGAAAAGATTTTTGGTTAGACGGATTTTATATGTTCTTTAACTTCTTTTTGTTCTCCCTTATTATTTATAATGCCGCTTCGGATGTGGTGGTCAATCTTTTCAATGATGGTATTATTGCCCTTACAGGCATCAATTTACAAGCCTTAAACCCCATGCATACCCTACCCTTTTGGGCAATATTACTAATTGGGATGACCGTGAGGGATTTCGTGCAATGGTGGATACACCGATTACTCCATCGATCAGATTTTTTATGGGAGTTTCATAAAGTACATCATTCTGTTGAAGAAATGGGCTTTGCGGCTCAATTACGGTATCATTGGATGGAAAATGTAGTGTATCGGACTCTGGAATACATTCCTTTAGCCTTATTAGGTATTGGTTTATACGATTTTTTCATCATCCATATATTTGCGCTCGCTTGGGGGCATTTTAATCATTCTAACATTACGATAAGCGGTAGAGTGACGGGAGGTATTCTTGGCGGTCTAATAGGTGTCCTTGTGGCAAATGGTTTATTAGATATACAACTATTGCAACAACCAACTCTAATAACTCAATTAGGGGCAATAATTGGTTGTATTGCTATTGGTGCTTTTGTATTTGGGCCTTTCATGAAAGTAGTATTTAATAGCCCAGAGATGCATATTTGGCATCATTCTTATCACTTACCAGAAGACCGCAGACATGGTATTAATTTTGGTTTAACCTTAGCCATTTGGGATTATTTGTTTGATACAGCCTACGTCCCTTATAATGGACGAGATATAAAATTAGGCTTTCCAGGAGTAGAGCAATTTCCAGATCGTTTCATTAGTCAAAATTTAAACGGCATTCGCTCCAAAAACCCCACTCCCACGATTCCTTCAGATACAACTGTCCAACTGCCACAACGAGGAGAACACGACAAAGCGGTTAATTTATCTATACAGGCAGAGGAGTAACCTTAACATTAGTGGATGAATAAAACAGACATTGAGAATCTAACTATCCCCGAATTATTAGGTAAGAAAAAGAAAACCAATAGCCTCATTTACGGGGCACTATTTGGCTTACTGATCTTCGCCTCCGTGTTGTTTTACTTGATGTACAATGGACACCAAGAAATGGGCAACCTGCTATTTTTTGTTCCAGTCATCGGGTTAATACTTGCCTTTTATGGAGGTAGAACACATAACCAAATTAATTCAGAGTTGAATAAACGATTGAAATAAAACTATAACAGTTTCTAATTTAGGTTGCCGTCTTATCCCGTGACTTTCTGGTTTAATTCGACAATTAAACCAGAAAGTCACGGGATAATAAGCGTCTCGAAAGAGATCAAAATAGGAACTGTTGATAAAAGCAATCCTACATCTATGCACCCCATATCTACCAACCGTCTACAGCTAACAGAGATCACTTTTGAGGATGCCCCATTTATTATAGAATTATTAAATTCGCCTGATTGGCTCCAATTCATTGGTGATCGGAATGTAAAAACGGTTGAGGAGGCAAATGCCTACATCCAACGATCCTATGTGCATTTTTATAAAAAATATGGTTTTGGAATGTATAAAATGGTCTTATCCGAAACCAACCAACCTATTGGCATGTGTGGGTTAGTGAAAAGAGATTACTTAGAGCACCACGATATAGGATTTGCCATATTACCCGCTTACCAAAGGAAAGGCTATACGTATGAAGCGGCGGCAGCCATCATGAAATATGCTTCTCAAACTTTAAAATTGCACCCTATTCTTGCATTTACCAATCGTGATAATATTGCTTCGCAGAGTCTATTGGTTAAAATAGGTTTGCAATTTGAAAAATATATTAAGATACCTAATGATGAGGAAATCTTGATGCTATATTCTAATTAGTATGAAAACTCTCGACGACCTACACATAGTTCACATAGTGTGATGTATAAAAATATTTCTTAATTTATTATACATCTGAAGACTCTGCGTCTCTGCGTTTAATTTTGATTTTTTAGAGTGGACCAACACTTAGTTGCATCCTATTGGCAAACCCGTTCACCCGCAACCCGTTAATTCACGCAACCCTCCAAAATACGTTTTTTAAAGACCTTGGGGTTTTCGATAATCTTATAGAAATCATCAAAATAAGAGATCGTTTGTTTTCGATCTTTGGTACTCATTTCTTCAAACTCATTGACCATTTTATAAAAAGTATCTTTCTTCTCTACAAAGAGGGGCATCACCTTTTCAAATGCTTCTTTGTGCTTACAATTTCCTAAGAAATAGCGTTCTTGAATATTCTCTATACCAATACTCTCTCGATGAACCGCATAGGGTGCATTGACCATACCAGCATAATCAAAATCGTAAGCGATCGGAATAACTCTCAGTTTGTCCCGCGACCGAACAAATCGAACATTGTGACTATTCGCAAATGCCCAATCTGTATTGCCAATCATATATTGAAAAAGCGTCATTAAAGCTAATTGATCTTCCCATATCGTTTTGCTACGCATAATCCGAGGCTTTGTACAACGACCATTGAATCGGGATGCCATTTCATCTTGATTCTCAATGATAAATGCTTTGGTATTATACGGTTTCCAATTATCCCCTGAGTCATTGATCGTGATGTTTATCAATTGAGTTCTAAAATGATACTCAGTTAATTCAGCATATAATTGATAGGCTAAATATTCTTTTAAAACCAAGCCATTATAAAAATCTCCCTTTTTGCAACCAATGACTAGCTTTACATCATTGAAAACAGAATCCATGCCTTGGTCAGCGAGCCATTGTTTTTTGAATTTTAATTTTATGGGTGGATAATAACACACTTTTTTGCGGATGTTTCCTCTAGTCCGAATCTTTAATTCGTAAGCGGTCGGTTGACCATTACCATCAGTGAGCTTTATAGTAGCAGGTTGATACTGCTCCTCGTACTTCTTTTTTATTAATTGTTTAAATTCCGTTTCCAAGGTTAGCTCAAGAATACTATCTCTTCTCAATTCTTTGAATATGGAATGAAACCTATCTAAAGAATCGGCTTGCCCCATTAATGGCGTAATACATAAAAGGAGCATTAAAACAAATAGAAAATGTAGGGTTGGATGTAACCACGCCACTCGGTTGGAAGTGATTAAATACATTGTTTTTGATTTGAGGAGGTTATGAAAGTTGGCGTTGTGGTTTTATGCCACAACGCCTATTTCTCATGAAAAATCATTATCATCAGCAATAATTTTCCCTGCTAATTGTCTGGCTTCTTCCTTGGGATTTGTCCACCAATCGTCTGACCAAATTTGGATAAAATGGTAGCCTTGCTTTTCTAACTCATGCTGTTGTTGGCGTTGCCACACAAAAGAGAAAGTCTCTGCATCTTTCACATAATTATCCACCAAAAGAATATAGGTTCGCTTTCGTTTTAAGGTGGGCTTAACCATAATGGGATACAAATGATTCCCTATTCTGATATTAGTGACAATACGCTCTGGCAAAATATATTCTTTCAAATAACTGGCAACTTCTTCATTAAACGCTTTAGAACTTCCTTCTATTGGTCGGCCTATTGGATTATCGGACAAGCGATCCAGAATTTTATTTAGTTTACTTCGATTCGTATTTTGATTGGCAACTAGGTATTCTAAAAAATTGTAGAAAATAAACAGCCCCGTCCCTTCTTTTTCTGATTGATGCAAATTGGGTGGGATGATATAAAAAGAGCTATAGACATGCATCGCACGAGTATCACAAGTCAATAAACTTTGAACCAAATGATACCCATAAGTTGTATTAAAAATTTCTACCTCCTCCGTTATTTCCTTATCTGCATTAACGATTCCATAAGTCAAGGAAACCAATAAGACATCAAAGGATTGTCCGACTAATTCATCAAAAGTATATACCCCTAATCCCTTCTTCGTTAGGTCAGCAAGAATATCGCTATTCGTCGCTCCTAATTGTTGAATTTTTAATAACTGAGCGGCAATTAAATCCTTTTGTTGAAACGTCGCACATGCAATTCCTACCCGAGGCGTGTTATCCGAGGCACCATAGATAGTAGCGAGCGAGTCAATTAATTGCATCGCCTCTACCTTATTGGTTTTGGCAGCTTCTTTATATTGGCCTTTCGTGTGTATGATTTGCAAGGCGGGATCGCTCTCTGGTTTTAAGTTAGGCAACTGTAAATAATGCCGATAGACCGCATTCGTAAAATGCAATAAGGGTAAGGGGTTTACCTGATGCTGCATTTTCAAAAACAACAAGCGGTCTGCTAATTTTTTGGAGGTCTCCCAAAAAGAATTGAAGACTTCTACATTCCCTTTATTCCCTGTGCTAAACACACCGACTTCTTTCCCTACGCTTAGCATACTGCCTCCGGCTGCATTGGTAAAGTTGGAAGCACCCAAAATGATCAGACTATCCCAGCTTTCTTGTTTTTTATTTTTATATAAAGTTTCAAAAGTGCTTTGGGTCATCAATTGGATAGGAAACAATCTTTTGATTAATGACAACTGATCTTGGTAAAATTGTTGGAAAGCCGCTACGCTATTTTTGGAGTTTACCATCTGAGTGCCTACCTCTTGTTCCACTCCTTGATCTTGCAAAACATCCCAACTATGGGCAGCCCAACTAGTACGCATAAAACTTGGTAGTTCTGCTCGTAAAGTATCGTAGCTAGTTAAGTATTCCTCTAATAATACATCGTGTTCTGTTTCTGGTAATTGGGTTTCTTGCGCCATTAAGTTTTGAAAATACCAGCTCTTGAACGCTTCCGTCCAATTATCTGGTCGAACCGCTAATACGGCATCTAATACTTTCTTCTCTAGTGGATTCATCTCTTGCCAATGCCTTCTCCAGTCAAAGTATTCTTCATAATCTCTCATATGGTAATACCCATAATTGAGGTGCTCAATCAATTTCTCCAACTGTTTTAGCTTCAAAGGAAGGGTCATTCCATTATTTTGAACCCCTTCCTTGAACAGTGGAATCTTATTGATATCCGCTACCAAGTTATCTATATCCGTCTCTAGCGTTTCCAATTTTTCTTTGTAAGATAACCCGCTGTGAGCCGACTTACTACTCAAGTGCTTCGCACTTTCTTTTAGATCAAATGGATAAGTTTCTCTCCATGCGTTGAAGGCAATGCCAAACTGTTTTAACTGTGCCCGCATTTGGTTTAAATTCCCTTCTTTACTCAAGGGCTTAAAGGTAAAGTCAAAATAGGGCTGTTTAGAAAAGGCTTCTTTTAATTGGTCAAATAAGACGATGGCTTGCAACTTGCCTGGTAGCGCAGCTTTGGGTTTTTCTGAAAAATTTCCCCTGAATTTTAAGTTACCAACCGTGTTGGAAGTATAATTACCTGCAAAATTTTTCTCAAACTCATCTATGGAAATACCCAGTTCGTTGATCCGATTTTGGGTGTCATTTTCATATTCTTTAAAATGAAGCGACAATTGTTCATTGTACGCTCCCATTTTTAAGATAACCTCTTTTTGGATAGCCCGCGCTCGTTGTAAAAACTGTTTAAAATATTGATCTAAGGTTGCCTTCGCTTCTTCTTTTTTATCATATAAAAACACCTCATCACTCAAATTGGACAAGGGGTGTTTAAAACTAAAGGCTTCTTTGAACAATCCATTACACCCTTCTAGTTTAGAAAGTATTTGAGCATACTCCATCCGATTAAATCGAAAATCCGATGCTTTTAAATGTCGCTCTAATAAATCTTTGGATACCTGTCTATTATTTTTCAAAAACAGCCCGATCGTCTCCGCTCGATTATTTATATCAAATACATTTTTGCTAAAATATCGTCCTACCTGATTGAGCGCATTACTGCGTTCCGCAAACTGCAAATACTTGTTTTCATATTGAGAATTAGAAGGTCTTTTGGTCAGTTGACGAATCGTCTTGTATTTAGGGAGGGCTAAGTCGGTAAATCGTTTTTTATCTTTTTCAAGATCACTAAAACAATACGCATAGGATTGTAAACCTGCACTACCCAATCGTGCAATCAATTTATCTAAATACCCTTGATGACTGCCTACGATTAAAGTCGTGCGACCGTTCATTAGGTTTTCACTCAATATATTTACCAACACATGTGTCTTGCCCGTACCCATTGGGGCTTCAATCGCTAAATAGCGGTGTTTTGAAAAAGCTCTTTGAACGCCTTTTTGGTAATGATCATTAATGAGGTTATCTAGTTGGTAAGCACTATTTCGCTGGATGGGACCTTTGGATGCCCAATAATCTTTAGTTAATATTTCCTCACGATATTTGGATTCCGCAATTTTTGGGAAATCACTTAAGACTCCACTCCAAATAATCTGTCCTTTCCCTGGCACATTCATTAAATCATCTAAACTAGGAAATGCCTCCGTTCCATAAGTTGGATTGATGGGCATTAGCTGTAAGGTATCCGATAATTGGATAGCAAATTCCGAGCATAAATAGCCTGTGACAATGGCATTTCTTAAAGTACCTTCACATTTTTCAGCAAGTGCAGCTACTTCTGTTGAAATATTTTTAAGCTGTGGATTTAGATAGCCTTTTTGAGCAGTTGTCTGGAGGGTCCACAAAGCGGCATGCTCTTCATCAGGTTGAAGGTAAGCATCCCAAATAAACAGTGGTATGGCGGACATACCATTCGTTGCACGACTATTTTTTCTTATGAGGATGGGATAACCAAAACCAATATTTTTAGGTTGGTTATCTATTTTTTGGTTGGCTTTTTTAAAATATAAGTGCTTGATTTTGTCCGCAATCTCTCCTGCGGGCCTAAATTTATAAGCTACTTCTTCGCTTTTAAACAGTGCTTCTATCCAATCCGAAAACAAACTACTTCCCGCTACATCTACTTGGTCAATCGCCACAATAGAAGGGTGAATAGGCAGTGCATCTGTGTATGCGGATACTTGATGGGCGTCCGTTGACATGTCAATCTGTGTAAGTTGTGCTATCTCCATTAGTTTTCTCTTAGTTATTTGATAGTGCGCTTTTTTAAAATGACTACTGTTTATTAACCCCCTCATTCCCCCTTAAAAGGGGGACGTGCTACCTCTTGGCACCTTGCCAAGTTTTAGCGATAACGTACTCCCCTCTTTTAAGAGGAGTCGGGGGAGTTAA
Source organism: uncultured Saprospiraceae bacterium (assembly GCA_937973995.1). GTDB lineage: Bacteria > Bacteroidota > Bacteroidia > Chitinophagales > Saprospiraceae > JAFMDF01. The sequence goes on along the minus strand of CALJIQ010000040.1, from coordinate 114 downwards.
GGAGTGGACATTTGACATTTTAAAATGACTACTATCTATTAACCCCCTCATTCCCCCTTAAAAGGGGGACGTGCTACCTCTTGGCACCTTGCCAAGTTTTAGCGATAACGTACT
>CALJIQ010000039.1 GCA_937973995.1 uncultured Saprospiraceae bacterium | reverse complement strand
ATTTTGGTTAAAAGATTATTATCAGTTGGGTTGTAATTATTGATTATTAATTATTGATTATTCTTCACTACCCGCAAGTAGCTGTAATTATCTAATCACTAATTATTTAGTCACGAATCACTATCCCATTGAGTTAACAGCAAAGTCTTGTTGTTTCATTTTATGTACTTGGCGTAGAATGATTTTCTATTTTGTCTGTAAGAGCGTGGTATTACTTTATTGATGAATGATGAATGGGAAATGATGAATGATGAATGATTGTCTAAGTCACTCCTCACTCTTCATTCCTCACTATTCACTCTTCACTAGTTTGCCCAAGGATCAAAAGAAGTATTGCTATATATCGCCCGTTCAAAAAAATCGGCAACAGCCTTTGCTGAGGACTTTCGTAAGAAGTTTCCTTAACTATGGTTTTTAGATATTTTTGATCGGTATGGGCAATAGTGCGAACAGCAAAAAGTAGCAATAGTGGCATTTGGGTATATTGATACTAACTATTGATTGCTACTTGTGCACTATGAAACACTATTTCTTTGGTGGGTATTTTAAAGGTATTGACTCCATCTATTCTTGTTCTTTTCCAATGATGAAAAGAACCAAAAATCTAGCGGAAATAATCGCTTAGCTACAAGCTATCACCCGCACCCACTATTTCCGCAGGCAGCCGCCGCCAAATATGACGTGAACCTAACTGCAAATAGCTGTTGATAAATCAATACATTTCAAATACTACCATTTCTTTATCTCAAAAGCACGATAGGCTTTTGCACAGCTTAAATCGGTTGGGAAAAGCGGGCATAAAAAGCCCGTTCAGCAAATGGTATTACCATTGGCTGTTAGGAGAGATTAATTCGAAAATGTTTGAGAGTAGAACTTGAAGAGTGATTAATTTGTAAGATGTCGATAAAAACAATCCAAGTTCTATAATATCAGATTTGATAAAAAAGGAGGGATTAGCGTTAATAGCAATGCTCCCTTAATAGTAAATAAAGCACTGACTATTGTCAGCTAATAAAGTAATTATTTGTTTTTGTCATGAGATAAATATGTGGTATAATTTTGGTATTCTAAATGATCGTATAAAAAGAAAAAGAAGAGTAGATTAAAGCACCTACTCTTTTCAAAAATTACAATCTCAAATCTTTAAATTGTAAAAAGATGGGCTTTCGCCCACCGGAAATTACAATCTCATTCTTTGGCGTTTTCCTTTTAAAGCGCCTATTTTTTTTATAATCAAATTGCTAGGTAGAAAGTGAAATAAGTTAGTTGCTACACTAAGCACAAAGACCTTCTAAAATCACTTTGATTACATTTTTAAATTTTCTTAAATTGTAAAGTAGAGGGCAGTTGCCCTCCCAAATTACAATCTCATTCTTTGACGCTTTTCTTTTAATAGCGTCCATTTCTTACCTAGACCTAGCATTGGAAAAAAGGTGGGGATTTTCGGTTTAAAATCCCCTAACCTCAAAGTTTTTTAACCAATATTCACTAGTCCTAGTGAATTTCTTTTAGATACAGACATACCAATTACAGGGTATATTTATACCATATTATATCATTGGGAATTGACTATATGAAAGAATAGGTATATATTGCGGGCGAAAACCCACATCTTCTATCTCCATCTAACCTGAGAACTCCCAATACAAATCTCTCTTAATAATTTTTATAAGACTACTTGATAAAATCTGGAAGGATTTTCCTTTTGGAAGGCAAATAATAGGAAGAATACTATTTTATGGTATTGGTGTGCTATTATCTGCTTTGCCGAAAGGCAAGTAGTATTGCTATATATCAGTCTCGACCAAGGTCGGGACTTTTTTATTTAAATATTATTTACAAATTAATAATATTAACTTGTAAATGAGTATGTTAACAAAGCAGGTTATAAGACAGACCAAAAATCTAAATTACCTAAAAAGGTAATGAATGAATGAATGAATGAATCAAGTTTGCTGTGGATAGTCATTGTTTTCAACATTGACTTGGTTTCGTGTTTCTTGTGGACTCGCTATTATGCGAGTGAGCAAACTTTATTATTTGGTGAGATTGTAACTTACATCACAAAGATAATAAATAATCATGTTAATGCAAATTCTTAAATATAATTTTTGATTATTTAGTATCCTCTTTTTTTATAATATTTCTAACTGCTTCAATCACAGTATCAAGGTCTTCTTTATAAATAAGAATTTTTTTTCGTTCAAATTTCTGGGGGCTCACTTTTTTACTTTCTGTAATTTCAATAATGTCTTCTTCGTTCATGGTGCCTTTATTAACAAAGTAGGTTCTTTTTGAAGTATGCACTGTGGATGTTTGGGTTATCTTTTTCATTTGTTTGGATTTTGAAAATCAAAAATAATATATCCAAACTAAACGAAGAAATATTCCCGTCACAAATTAAAAAAATCGAGGATTTTCATACTCCTCCCCTTCTTCTTTATTCCCCAATTCAAGTCCACTAAAAGTATAACGAACCATCCCTTCAATACTACCACTATTATAACTGCGCAATTCTGAAACGGTAATATCATAAGAAATCCCAAAGATGATATTATTTTTTATTTGGGCACTAAAGAGTAAATCAATAGACTCTACAGGACCTCCATCCGTAGAACCGCCTATTCTAAAAGTACCACCTATCATATATCGTTGGGATAAGATAGCACTCAAATTTAGATCTATATCTAAGGGAGCATTTTGAGCATACTTTACTAATGCTTGTGGTTGAAGTTGTACTTTCTCATTTATATTAAAAAGGTAGCCGCCCATCAAATAAAAATGTCGAACTTCTCTGGAAACGATCGTGGCTTGTTGAGCAAAGTCTATATTATTTTCGATTAAGCGGGGGGCAGAAATACCTAAATAGGCTTTCTCATCATTGTAATAAACACCTACTCCAAAATTAGGTAAGAGTTTACTCTGCATGCCCATTGGGATCGCTACATCCGTAGCAGGGGCTTGAATAGCAATGAGTCGCTCGTCGGCAAAGTTGGCGTTTAAATATCGAGCGGTTCCTTGTATACCAATCCCTAATAATCCTTTGCCAACGGGCACTCGATAGGTATAGGCTGCATCAAAATCATAGCGATTGGAAATACCTATGCTATGTCGTACGATATTAAAACCTAAACCTACCCGTCGCTCATACAAAGAAGCATCCACACTAAGGAGTTGGGTATTGGGTGCCCCTTCTAATCCTAGCCATTGGCTTCGAACTAAACCCGTTGCACTTATCAAACCCATGCTACCAGCGTAGGCCGGATTGTATCCCAATTTATTGTACATGAATTGGGTATATTGTTGGTCTTGCTGGGCATAAAGAATACTAGCAAACAATAAGCTAATAAATAGTAAGGTGTTTTTCATGCTATTTATTTTGGTTCTTTGACCTATCCCGTGATTCCTTTCCTGAAATGGACATCGAGTCCATTTCAGGAAATAAGGTTTTCTAAAGGGGCAAATGAGGCAGAGCCTCATTTGCCCCTTTAGAAAACCTTGTGCGAATCAGATTGGCTCGATGCCAATCTGATTCGCAGATTGTAGCATTTCACATGATTTGTCAAAGAATCTATTTTTTCGTTGAATGCAAGAAGTAGAGATGCAGAGAAAATTTTTAAAAACTAAATCTCTGCGCCTCTGCGTCTCTGCGTTCATTCATTATCTCTCTAAAACCAAGAACCCAGAAACAGGTTCCTCATTTCGTCCAAAAGAAACGATATAATAGTAAGTGCCGACCGGCACTTCGTTACCGTCATATGTACCCCGCCAATTATTTTGATAAGGCGACGCACGGAATAATTCATCCCCCCATTGATTGAAGATGCTGACTTCATTTTGAGGAAAATTATCTGTCTCTAGACAAGGAATAACAAACGCATCATTTACTCCGTCACCATTGGGCGTGATGATAGTCGGTACAATACAACCTGCATCTTCCCCAATGTTTAAGGTTACCGTTGCCTGACTACATTCCTCTGGACAATCGCTGCTGCATAACTCATAAGAAAATTGATCTGCGCCTATGAAATTGGCAGGAGCTTTATAAGAGATCGTCAAATCCTCATTAATGATGACCTCTCCGAGGTTAGCGTTTGTTATCATAAGGTCATACTCATCCGTAACTAAGTCATCATTTTCAGTAATAGTTAATACCGATGACCTACTAAACTCTACCGAGTAATTATCATCTATCGCAATGGGAGTTTGTTCATAAAATATAGTAATAGGTTGGCTCGAAAAATCACCACAAGGTCCAGCACTGATATTCCAAAATACCGTATTGGTTCCTGGTTTCAAATCGCTGACTAGCGTACTAATATTATCTTCTGAACCAAAATTTAAATCTTTA
>CALJIQ010000038.1 GCA_937973995.1 uncultured Saprospiraceae bacterium | reverse complement strand
TTCTTTTGCTTTTCTAAAAGTTTTCGTTTACGAGTGATGTCTCCTCCATAACACTTAGCGGTGACATCTTTACGTAAGGCAGAGATGGTTTCTCTTGCCACGATTTTAGCACCAATGGCAGCTTGTATAGCTATTCGGAATTGCTGACGAGGTAGGAGATCCTTTAAACGTTTACAAATTCCTCTACCAAAATTTTCCGCTTTATCTCGGTGTACTAAGGCAGATAAAGCATCTACAGAATCTCCATTTAATTTGATGTCCAATTTTACCAAAGCAGAAGACTGGTAGTTCTTAGGAGAATAATCAAAGGAGGCATAGCCTCTGGAAATAGATTTGAGTCGATCATAGAAGTCGAATACAATTTCCGCTAGAGGCAGATCAAAAGTCAACTCTACCCGTTCCGTGGTTAGGTAACTTTGGTTGGTGAGTGTCCCTCGCTTTTCCATCGCCAAGGTCATAATGGACCCTATATATTCTGGCTTGGTGATGATCTGAGCAATGATATAAGGCTCTTCTACTCGATTTAACCTAGTAGGATCAGGTAAATCCGTAGGGGTGTTTACTACTAGTTCTTCGCCTTTATTGGTATAGGCCTTATAGGATACATTGGGAATCGTAGTAATAACTTCTTGGTTGAATTCTCTGGAAAGTCGTTCTTGAATAATTTCTAAATGCAACATCCCCAAGAAGCCACAGCGAAAACCAAAGCCTAGTGCTACTGAGGTTTCAGGTTCAAACACCAAAGAGGCATCATTCAATTGTAGCTTCTCTAAACTGTCCCGTAAATCCTCAAAATCATCATTATCAATAGGAAAGATACCAGCGAAGACCATCGGTTTCACATCCTCGAATCCTTTGATGGGTTCATCAGCAGGATTTTCTACCGTTGTAATGGTATCCCCAACTTTAATCTCTTTAGAAGTTTTTACCCCTGTGACAATATATCCCACGTTTCCAGCCCCCAATTCTTTTTGTGGAATTTGATCCATTTGCAAAATACCGATTTCATCCGCACTATACTCATTGCCCGTATTCATAAAGCGAACTTTGTCTCCTTTTTTTACCTTTCCATTAATAATTCTAAAATAGGCAATGACCCCTCTATAGGCATTGAACATAGAATCAAAAATCACTGCTTGTAAGGGAGCATCCACACTTCCTTTTGGTGCTGGAACTCGATCTACCACTGCATTCAAGACATCTTGGATTCCAATACCTGTCTTGCCACTAGCTAGAATGATTTCTTCTTTGTCACAACCAATTAAGTCAATGATCTGGTCAGATACCTCATCAATCATAGCACTTTCCATGTCCACCTTATTCAGCACAGGAATAATTTCCAAATCGTGCTCAATGGCTAGGTATAGATTAGAGATCGTCTGCGCCTGAATACCCTGAGAGGCATCTACTAATAACAAAGCGCCTTCGCAGGCAGCTATAGAACGGGAAACCTCATAGGAAAAATCAACATGACCAGGCGTATCTATCATATTGAGGGTATATTTCTCACCACTGGGGTGGTTATAATACATCTGTATAGCGTGACTCTTAATAGTAATGCCTCGTTCTCGCTCTAAATCCATATCGTCCAATGCTTGATTCTGCATATCTCGCTCTGATATTGTTTGGGTAAACTCCAAAAGGCGATCCGATAAGGTACTCTTACCGTGGTCAATGTGGGCAATAACACAAAAGTTTCTAAAATTCTTCATAGCCTACAAAGATACGGGTTTTAGAGGTTTGTGTTTTTGAAATAAACCATTTTTACTTTACAAAAGGGATAAGAGATTAGTTAAAGGTGTATTATACTGACTGCGCCAAAAAAATCCCATTTCGCTTTGATTTTAACCCAAAATAAGCGTAATTTTGCAGCCGTTTAAAGCGTCTTGGTTGTTTTTCAAAAATCATTTTGGTGTAAACCAATGACTGTTGACCGATAACTAATGACTAATATGCCGCCATAGCTCAGCTGGTTAGAGCGCTGGATTGTGGTTCCAGAGGTCAAGGGTTCGAATCTCTTTGGTGGTACTTGATAGGGTATTGTTTTTTGGCAATGCCCTTTTTTAATTTATGAGGGGCAGGGACTAGCTAACTTTTAACCACATAAGTTTGTTCTCATAAGTACGCATTAGCTTGCTCAGTAAGGTATGTGCCCTTATGTGAATCTACTAATGTGTACTTATGTGGTTAAAAAAAATCCTATTGCCTTCCCATCTCCCACAATAGTTATGGACGACCAAAGAGGCCTAGTGCCCAGAAAAATAAAAGGATTCAGAGACATAGATGCCACGCTGAATGATTTGCGGTGGAAGATCATTGAACGGGCGAGTAAAGTCTATAAATCCTATGGCTTTGAGCATTGGGATACCCCCATTATAGAATATGCCGAGTGCTTAGGAAAATACATGCCCGATGAGGATACAGTGGACAAGGGCGTTTATTCTTTTAAAAATCCAGAATTAGAACCCATCTTAAAGGCGAATGGACGAGAATTAAGAGGAGATGATAATAAGGTTTTGATGGAAAACGCCCATCTATCCTTACGCTACGACCTTACCGCCCCGCTTTCCCGTCTGTATGCGGAACGCTTATGGACTCGCTTTCAGAAAAATCAATTGGTGGAAGGGAAGACGCCTTTGTTTCGACGGTATCAGTTTGGGCCAGTGTTTCGGTATGAAATGAAATTAGACCCTGGACGGTTTCGGCAGTTTTGGCAAATAGATTTTGACACGGTAGGGTCGGCGGATGTAGCAACGGATGCGGAGACTTGTATGGTTTTATCAGATGCTTTACAAGCAATTGGTTTAGCACAATCAGACTTTAAAATAAGAGTTAATAATCGAAAGATATTACAAGGCTTTTTGCGAAGCCAAGGCATAGAAAAAGCCCACGAAGAGCAAGCCATTTTAAGAATAATTGATAAACTAGATAAGATCGGAATAAAAGGAGTAGAGGCAGAATTAGGCAGAGGAAGAAAAGATAAATCTGGTGCCGTCATAGAAGGGATCGGACTCAACACTGCCCTAATCCATGACTTGATTGGCTTTTTTGAAGTCTTCTCAGAGGCAGATATGAATCGAGGGCAAGTCATAGAAAAGCTAGGTCAACAGATAGGAAATAATGAGGTCTCCAAAGAAGGATTACAAGAACTAGAAAGAATCCATAAAGTGTTGGAGCAAGCAGGCTTATCTAATGCAGCAGTGCTTTTTGACCCAACCTTAGTTAGAGGAATGGCCTATTATACAGGTCCTATCTTTGAGGTAGAATCTACCCAATCTTATAAAGATGAGAAAGGGCGAGAACGAAGAGTAGGTTCCATTTGCGGTGGTGGTCGCTATGACGGATTAGTGAAACAATTGTTGGGTATGAAAGCGCCAGCAGTGGGAGCATCCATCGGCGTGGACCGATTAGCGGAACTAATGATGCTAACTGGTAAAGCAGGAACGGCGGTAGATGGTCCAGCCATTATCATCGTATTCGATACGGAGATGATGCCAGAGTACCAAAAGATGGCAAGAGAGTTACGGCAAGGAGGGGTAGATGTAGAAGTCTACTACGGCCCGTACCAAAGTTTTAAAAAGATGAAAAAGCAAATGAGCTATGCAGATGAAAAGAACTGTACGGTCGCCATTATGCTCGGTAGTGATGAATTGGAAAAAGGCGTCGTGTCTATAAGAAATTTAAAATTAGGAAAAGCGATTGCTGATACGGTTACGGATAAGAAAGAATGGCGAGAGCGAACTCAGCATGAAGTGCCTCGTGCGGATTTGGTTTCTTTTGTTCAG
>CALJIQ010000037.1 GCA_937973995.1 uncultured Saprospiraceae bacterium | reverse complement strand
TGATCCATTGTCCTATTGTTTCATTGATCCATTGTCCTATTGTTTCATTGATCCATTGTCCTATTGTTTCATTGATCCATTGTCCTATTGTTTCATTGATCCATTGTCCTATTGTTTCATTGTCCCATTGTCACTACCTAGGCAGTATGAACGAAATCCTTGAGAACTGGTCAGATCACTTTGGAGTGATCAGATCAGACGCTTCCCTTCCATCAGATCACTTTAGTGATCAGATGGATTTATTTTATCTCCTCCGTCTAAGAACTTCCTATTGTGGTCAATGGAACAATAGATCAATGGAACAATGGAACAATGGAACAATAGAACAATAGAACAATAGATCAATAGAACAATGGAACAATAGATCAATGGAACAATAGATCAATGGAACAATAGATCAATGGAACAATAGATCAATAGACCCAATTATTGAGCAATCACAAATTGATAATCCTTAAAAGACAAAATATGGACATGCGTATTTTCCATTTGATCAAAGCTATTTAAATTAGAATCGTTTAGCGGTCTAGTTTTAGTGATGGCTCGATTAATATTAAAATTGCTTTGCAGCCCTTCATGAGGTACTTGATCGATAATACTTAGAAACTCTGTACCATATTGATGGAGCATACGACCAAAATACAACACCGTATCAAACCCTTTATACGCTTCTTCGGTAGGGATAGAACCATATTTTCCAAAGAAATTTTGTTTGAACGCTCGGATAATTTCCGAATTGGGATCAATATGACTATCTGAAGTAATATGGAGATTTAGCTTTTCGTAGTAATCATAGCTAATCTTGGTAAAGTCTTTCCAACGAGGTTGTCCAAACACCACTAATTCGTCGCTTTCCAAAATAATATCCTTATCTTCTTCATCAAAGTTTTTCTTTTCAATATCTATTTTTCGCAAAATGGCATACACAAAACTTTCTTGAGAAGAGGCAATGACGAACACAGTAGGCCGACCTTTTATGAAATGCTCTTTTAGGTCCGTATTCTCTAAGGTGGAATTATTATCTGTGATAATCACCTCTTTTAAGGGAGCGACGGAGGTGCTACCTGCATAGGTATAATGCGCTTTTTGGTATAAATTAATGATTCCTCTATCTCGTCTAGTCTCTCTACCGATGAGTACAATTTGATCGTCTGTATATTTTCTTTTCAAAAAGCGGATGAGGGCATTGCAATGGGTGAAAATACTAGGATTCAACTGAATAAAGTAAGGGTTATTCTCCACCAATGCATTGTGTGGATAATAGGGAGAAACGAAGGGCTTTTTATTGTTGAGGGCATATTCTGCCATGATCTTCGCCGTACTATTTCGGAAGGTCCCTATGACCACATGTGCCCCTTGAACGGCGGCGTTATAAGTTAATCCTCTAGTATCGTTTTCGGATGCTCTAGTGTCTAATACGTTTACATCCAAGTTGACATTTTCATTAGCCAATACTTCAAACGCCATTTTTGCCCCTTCATAAAAATTAAGGGCTGGAATCGACTTTGGATTGACCTCCGCATCGAAGGTAGAACTTTGATTTGCTAAAAAAGGCAAGGCCAATACCATATTATAGGAAGGAAGTTCATTGCGCTCAAAATCTGTATCAAAAGGGTCTTCTCCCGTATTTGGGTTGGTGTTTATTGGATCACCTGGTGCAGGAAATCCTATTTTATCGGTAGCCTCTGAACCGATGGGTGGAGTGTCGGTAGCACTCCCATCCGTCCATTCCACCTCTTCTAGATCGCCCGTAACATCCGTTACTACTTCGTATTCTCCTGTATCAGGATTATATACTCTTTTACCTTTTATCTCATCTAGTTCTCCTGATTGATTTTGAGAATTATTACCTGAAGGTTGTACTTTCTTTAGGGGATCACAGGCAGTGAAGACTAATAAGATCACTAAAAGAAAGATTGGAAATTTATTGGAAAACATAATTGGTCATTGGTTACTAGTCATTAGTCATTAGTTGTGCTATGCAAATGACTAATGACCAATGACTAATGACTAGAATTTATTCCCACTCAATAGTGGCAGGCGGCTTCGTACTAATATCATACACCACCCGATTAATACCTTTAACTTGGTTAATAATTTCGCTAGAAACTTCTGCTAAGAAATCATAAGGCAATTTACTCCATTCTGCCGTCATGCCATCCATAGAATTAACGGCACGTAGGGCGACTGCTTGTTCATACGTTCTTTCATCGCCCATTACACCAACGGATTGGACAGGCAGTAATATGGTACCTGCTTGCCATACCTTGTTGTATAACTTGTGCTTTTTTAAGGCATTTATAAAAATAGCATCTGCTTCCTGTAATAAAGACACTTTTTTGGGGGTAATGTCACCTAATATCCGAATTGCTAAGCCTGGGCCGGGGAAAGGATGTCTGCCGACAATCTTTCTAGGCACTTTTAATTCTCTGCCCACTTTACGTACTTCATCCTTGAACAACATCCGTAAAGGCTCTACTATTTTTAGTTTCAATTTATCGGGTAAGCCCCCGACATTATGGTGGGATTTAATGGTGACAGAAGGTCCATGAACGGAAACGGACTCAATGACATCTGGATATATCGTCCCTTGCCCTAACCATTTGATTCCTTTTAGCTTCTTTGCTTCCGCTTCAAATACACGTATAAATACCCGACCAATAATCTTCCGCTTTTTCTCAGGATCGCTTACGCCCTTTAATGCCGAATAAAACTTCTTTCGAGCATCCACACCAATCACATTTAAGCCCATTCCTTTATAGGAGTCTAATACTTCTTCAAATTCATTCTTCCGTAGTAGTCCATTGTCAACGAAAATACAAACTAGCCTATCTCCGATGGCTTGATGTAATAACTCTGCCCCCACTGTAGAATCCACACCGCCAGATAAACCCATCAAAACATGGTCTTTTTTTAGTTGCTTTTTTAAAGATTGAATTGTTTGATCCGCAAAGGCAGCAGGGGTCCAGTTAGGGGTACAGCCTGCGATATTGACTAGAAAGTTTTTCAATAATTTCTTTCCATCGATGCTATGGGTTACCTCTGGGTGGAATTGTAGGCAATAAACGGGATGTTGATACTTTCCTTCTTCTGCTTTAAAGGCGGCCACTGGAATACTTCCTGTTCCTGCCAAAACTTTAAAACCAGCAGGAATGTCCATGATGGTATCCCCATGCGACATCCATACCTGTGATCCTTTTTTGATCCCTTTTAAAAAGGGGTCTTTGGCGATCGCTCCTAGTTTTGCCTTTCCATACTCTCGTTTCTCCGACCGCTGTACTTTCCCACCAAGATTATGAGCGATGTATTGTGCGCCGTAGCAGATGCCCAGAACGGGTTTTTTCCCGATGATTTTCTTGAGGTTAACCTGCAAAGCTTTTTCCTCCGTTACAGAGAACGGACTACCTGAAAGGATAACTGCTTTGACCGACTTATCTAATTTTGGAATTTTATTATACGGAAGGATTTCACTATAAATATTCAGCTCTCGAATTCGGCGCGCTATGAGTTGGGTATATTGAGAACCGAAGTCAAGTATGATAATTTTCTCCATGTAGTTTGGTAGTATGGTGTTATGGTTTTTTGGTGTTGTGGTGAGGCCATAACACCAAAAAACCACAACACCATAATACCTATTTGTTTAAACCGCAAAATCACCCAAAGTTTCTTTCAACTGGGCCAATGCTTTTACTGTTAATTCATCATTAGGGGCTTTGCCATGCCATTTGTGGGTATGCATCATATAATCTACGCCATAGCCCATGATGGTTTTCATTAAGATAGCTACTGGTTTGCCTTTACCCGTTTTGGACTTGGCTTCCTTTAAAGTGGCTACTACCTCCTTCATATTATTGCCCTTTTCTAACACGATCACCTCCCAACCGAAGGCCTTGAATTTGGTTTTTAAATTGCCAATCGCCATGACCTCTTTCGTAGGACCGTCAATCTGCTGACCATTCCAATCGACTGCAACAATCAGATTATCCACCTTGTGGTGCGGGGCAAACATCAATGCCTCCCAAATTTGTCCTTCTTGTAATTCGCCATCTCCAGTTAGGCAATAGACCAACTTATCATCTTTGTTTTGCTTCTTGGCTAAGGCAGCCCCAATAGCCACAGAAATTCCTTGACCTAAAGAACCACTGGCCACTCGGATGCCCGGTAAGCCTTCATGCGTCGCTGGATGTCCTTGTAAACGGCCATTGATTTTTCTAAACGTAGCCAATTCATCTACTTTAAAATAACCGGCTCTCGCTAAGACACTATAAAATAGGGGAGAAATGTGTCCATTAGACAAAAAGAACAAATCTTCGCCTTTGCCCTCCATCTTAAAGCCCTTTTTGCGATCCATGATCTCAAAATACAGAGCCACCAAATAGTCCGTACACCCCAAAGATCCGCCAGGATGCCCTGTGCCTGCTCGATTTACTTGTCTGACTATGTCTCTTCTCACTTGAGAGGCTATTGCTTTTAATTCTGTGATACTTGCCATATTTAATAGATTGGTAAATGGAAACTTATATTCCATTTTACTCATTTGTTATTTTCTGTTTATTTAATCTCTATTTTCTTTATAAAGGAGCGAAATTACTAAAATGCGCTTGACTTCTCAAGACCTAACTAGAGTATACAAATTGGGTCAAGTTATTTTGAGCACTGTCTAGTTTTTATTATTTTTAGAAGAGAAACTGACCTCAATCCAATTTATATGAAAAAACAACCGATCAATAAGCCACTTTATACAGAAGAATTCCCAAATCAAAAGAGTGTGAAAATTAATAGGTGTAATTAGACAAGAAATATGCTATACGATTTTCTAAAACTGATTTTCAAACTCGCCTTACGTGTATTTTTCAAAGAATACAAAGTCATCAATAAATCAGAAATTCCTAGTCAAGGTCCTCTGATAGTGGTCTCCAATCATCCGAGTACATTTATGGACCCGATTATTGTTGCTAGTTTATTAGAGCAAGAAGCTCGATTTATAGCCAAAGGCACTTTATTCAACTCGGTAGCTAAAGACTGGGCGATGCGGAATATTATGAGGTCTATTCCCGTCTATCGTAAACAGGATCATCCAGATAAGTCGCTAAATAATGATGCGATATTTGAGCAATGCTTTCAATTGATGGAACAAAAAGGGACCCTAATTATTTTTCCAGAAGGGACGAGTATCAATGAAAGAAAATTACAAGACATAAAAACGGGAACGGCAAGAATTGCATTGGGGGCGGAGGCAAGAAATAATTTTGAATTGGGAGTGAGTATTTTATCTATTGGGATCAATTATAGCGATGCCCCTAGTTTTCGTTCGGATGTTTGGATTAATGTAGAGGAAATCATTCAGGTAGCCGATTATCAGGAAGCCTATCAAGAGGATGATCGAGAGGCAGTACGCCTATTAACCGATAAAAT
>CALJIQ010000036.1 GCA_937973995.1 uncultured Saprospiraceae bacterium | reverse complement strand
TTATAGAACGACCACTAGCTTAATAATAGGGGAGGTAAGAAAAGAACTAGAAATTAATTGAGCTTAACGCAATAATAATAAATGTACTTTCTTCTCTGCGTCTCGTTGGCTGACGCCAACTCGACGCAAAGAGGGGTTTTGGAGGCAGTCCTTTCAAAAATGCCTTTGGAAAAGGCATTTTTGAAAGGTCTGCCGCTACAATCCCTATTGTGCCGAGTTGGCGACCAGCCAACGAGGCACGAAGATTTTTCTGTCCTAATGCTTACTGATAGCGATCAGCTTTTCTCCACAAAATGTAATGTACCCGATACTTTCCTATATTTTCGCTCTTTTTCTCACATACGTTACGTCTTACTAATATCGTTATAAATTGAGATAATTCTTACATACCTTATCTTTACATCTTCGTCTATAGCCCTTACTTACTAGTTGATTGGTCAATCAACCATAATAATTTAGCTATGAAATCCACCACTTCCATACGCTTGCTTTTTCTAGGGCTGTTCATGAGTAGCTCTTTTTTCGCTTGGACACAAGTGACCAATGATGAATGCGAAGGTGCCATTGAAATCATAGATATAGCTAGTGCTTGCTCAGAGGAAGCAGCATTCTCGAATGAAGGAGCTACGCCGACCGGTTTTTCGGGCAGTGGCGGTTTGTCGAATGATGGCCGAGATGTATGGTTCAAATTCACCGCTTTGGCAAGTAATGTGACCATTACTGTGATTGGTCAAGATGGCGGCGGCGGAACTTTAGACCGACCAGAGGTGGAACTATTTGTAGATAATCAATGCGAAGGTAGTTTTTCTATTTTAGAAAGTAGTCCAGGTAATAGTAGTGATGTAGTGGAATTAAACCAAGGAGGACTCATTCCGGGGGCTTCTTATTTATTTAGAATTCAAGGTCGAAGTGGTGCACAAGGTAGTTTTCAATTATGTGTCAATAATTACTTCCCTCCAGCCGAACCAGGTAATGATTTGGTAGATGCCTCCATGCTATGTGGTAAAACGCCTTTCTCCATTGAAAAAATAGAAGGGACAGGTGCTGATTCTGACGAAGCTCGTGGTACTTGCTTAGATGTCCCCGGTAGTGCTATTAGTTCGGAGCAAGATGCCACTTGGTTTACTTGGATTGCCGAAAATGATGGAACCTTGGAATTCACGCTATTTCCTTTAAATCCTACGGATGATTTAGATTTTGTGGTGTTTGAACTGCCTAATGGAATAAATAATTCAGAAGGGAAATTTGCATTGCGTTGTATGGCGGCAGCCTGTGTTGGTCCAACTGGTTTAAGTGAGGATTCACGTGATGAGGTAGAAGATTTAAACTGTGATCCTGGAGAGGATAATTTTGTAAGGGCGATCGATATGGAAGAAGGGAAAGCCTATGGCTTGCTCATTAATAATTTTTCAGAATCTGGAAATGGATTTTCTATTGAATTTGGAGGCACGGGAAATTTTCAAGGACCAGTACCAGAAGTAGAGGCGATCTTTGAGGGGAGAGTAATCCAAACAGAAACAATTTGTGCGGGGGACCAAGTAGAGTTTAATGGTGCCAACTCCCGTTTCGTTTTAGGAGATATTGAAGAGTATGAATGGATATTCGGCGTGGGGGCAAGTCCCCAAACTGCTACGGGCGTAAATCCCGGACCTGTTACTTATAATGAGCCTGGTGTGAAATCTGTTGTGTTGACGATTACCACCGATTTAGGTTGTAAAATCAGCGAAATTCGGGAAGCGATTATTACAGTCGAACCTTGCTGTGATATAAATAATATTGATGGTCAAAGTGAGGTGACGAACGCAGTATGTGGTGCAGGTAATGGCGCTATTGAATTCTCCGCAAATAGCACATCGCCAATTTTTTCCTATGAGTGGAATGATGGTATAACGGTGGCGGATCGTCCAGATTTAGAAGTAGGGGAGTACGAACTGACGGTGACAAACTTTGCCACTTGTACGGAGATTTTTACCTTTCGAGTAGATTCCATTCCGCCATTTGAAGTAGATACCCTTTTGAGTCCTCCTACTTGCGATGGAGGGACGAACGGAGCTATTGAATTAAATGTAACTTCCCTAGTGGATATTACCTATGCTTGGGGGGATGGGTCTAGTGAGTCGGGTATTGATAATTTATCTATTGGTACTTACTTAGTCACCATCGAAGATGCAAATGGTTGTTCTCAACAATCATCTATCGAATTAAATGAACTTACCTTAGAGATAGACCCAACGGTGGAAGCAATTGACCCTCCTACTTGTTTTGGAGAAGCCAATGGCTCTATTGTGTTAGATATTGTGAATGGAGCATCTCCTTATGAATACAACTGGAATGATGGCAGAGGCTTTGTGGGAGAAAGTTCCTTGACGAACTTAGCCGCTAACGTTTATAATGTGAATGTATTGGATCAAAATGGCTGCAAAGGGGTATTTGAATTTGATATGGAAGCGCCTCCAGCTTTAGAGTTAATGCTCGAAGCAGTAAATGTAAGCTGTGCAGGACAAGGAGATGGAGTAGTGGCTGCTGTCGTTTCAGGTGGCACGGGCGATTATCGGTATGATTGGTCTTCAGGTCAAAGTGAGGAAGAGATTTCTGACCTAATTCCTGGTTCTTATACAATCACCGTTTTGGATGATAATGATTGTAGTATTATGCAAGTAGCGAATATTACAGAACCCTCAGACATTCAATTAAGCATTGAAAGTATTGAAGATGTCCTTTGTTTTGGAGAAAGCACAGGGGTGATTAATCTATTAACTACAGGAGGAAATCCAGATTTTGAATATAGCGTAGATGACGGTCCTTTTGAACCTAGTAACACCATCACTAACTTACCAGCAGGTACTTATAGCCTTGTCGTGCGGGACATGCGTGGATGTATGGAAGAAATAGAAGCCACCGTTGACCAACCACAAGAATTAGTGGTAGATATTTTTGCGGATAACGAGGTAGTAGATTTAGGGAGAACCACCGTTTTAGAAACTACGGTTTCTCCAAATGGTAGACCTGTACAATATAGCTGGTCCAATCCTGAATTATTGGATTGTAATGATTGTCCCAATCCTTCTATTATGCCGTTATTGCCCGGTAATTTTGTCGTCACCATTACCGATGTTGACAACTGTACCGCAACGGATTCTATCTTTTTAAATGTGCGACCTAATAGAGAACTATATATTCCAAATGTATTTTCTCCCAACTTCGATGGGGTCAATGATCGATTTGATTTATATGGTGGTATTTCCGCCCAAGAAATACTGCTATTACGCATTTTTGATCGCTGGGGAAATATGGTATATGAACAGACTGGTTTTCCACTAGGCCAAAGTGGCTTGGGTTGGGATGGTCAGTATAATGGACAAGATGCGCCAATTGGCGTGTATGCTTTTTATACTAAAGTGCTTTATATTGATGGAGCAGAAGTGGAGTTTGAAGGAGATATTACGATTATTCGGTGATGGATTGAAAAAGTGATCCATTCCTAGATTTCAATCTTTTTTCTCTAACTCCTTTACTTGCATATAATAATCCTTTATTTTTGAAATAAATCAGCATGGTGCTATATCATGAGTATATTTTTGAGAAACATATTTCAAAAGTTTTTAAAACTTTTGAAATTTATACCCTTGAGACAGCCCTAGTGCTAACCTACCCACTTACTTACCTATAATAATTCTGTCGTAAAATAAGAAACTTCCATTTGGAGGTATTGTGTTCTTGTTTGCTATCGCAAGCTAGGCAAGTTGGTATGTATGAGTCAGCAGCAGTTGACGAGTTTACTTGCTTTTTGCTAAGTAATTGCTAGGACAATAATAGCTCAACGAAAAGAACGTAAGCAACGTTATTCTTCGATTGTTTCTAATGGAGATTTCCATCCCCCTATAAGATACAAACACCACCTATGAATTTTAAAAAAAACAGTTCACTCCTTGTATATGCCTTTCTGTTGATATGCCTTCCTTTTACCGTAGCAGGACAAGTAGAGAATGATTCCTGTGAAGTAGCAATACTATTAGAAGAAGTAGTGGCGTATTGTTCAGACACCGCAGCATTTAGCAATATAGGCGCACTAGAAGAACCGCCCAATTCGGATTGTTTGTCGGCTAATGGAAAAGCAGTATGGTTTAAATTTATGGCGCTTCATCCTGGATTAAGAGTTAGGGTCATAGGAGAAGAAGTAGAGGAGGTAGATTCTTTATTACAACCGGAAATTGCATTAATAGAAACAGCGAACTGCGAAATCGTTACGGGCAATGTCTTAGCCTGTGTGGAAGGAGATATTACCAACGAAGCTAATTTAGATGTTGGGGAATTAATCATAGGACAGGAGTATTATATCAAGGTACAAGGTAAAGAAGGTGCGGAAGGAACGTTTCAATTGTGTATTGATAATTTTCCTATACCAACCAATGATAGATGCGATCAAGCGATGTTCCTTGATTCGATAGAAAGCTATCGCTCTGAACCTAGAACATTTAGTACCTTAAATGCTTCCGATGAAACGGGAATGAAAGACTATGAATGTTTGGAAAATGGCAAGGATGTTTGGTTTCGATTTATAGTAGAAGCTACCGATCTTATTATCACTGTCACAGGCAATATTGATTCAGAATTTCCAGGAGGGTCTTTAGAACAACCTCAGATAGAACTTTTTGGCATTGGTGATTGCCCTAATGGGATACAAAGTTTGAAATGTTCTACTGATAGACAAAACGAAAACTTAACTATTTTAAAACAACAAGGACTGACAATAGGTCAAGAATATTTAATGAGGGTTCAAGGGGCAGGAGAACAGACAGGTACTTTTCAATTAGATATTACTAATTATTTTCCAGCTTCTGATCCAGAGTCAGATTGTCCCGATGCCAAACTCCTTTGTGAGAAATCAGTTATACGGGTAGAAACCTTGGAAGGTGGTGGAAGTGATCCCGATGAAGGAATAGGAACCTGCCTGAAGTGGAGTGAATTTGAAAACTCAGAATTTAATTCAACTTGGTATAAATGGATCGCTGGAAATGATGGCTCTTTGACCTTTTCTATCAACCCTGATACGTATGAGGATGATTTGGATTTTGTCGTATATGAACTACCAGAAGGTGTGAGTGATTGTACAAATAAGATCCCAATTCGGTGCATGGCATCAGGGGCTTCTTTTGAGTTACCTTTTTCTAGGTGGAGAGAATGTGTTGGACCTACTGGACTAAGGGAAGGAGAAACGGATACTAAGCAGAATGGTGGTTGTGGGGAAGAAGCTAATGCTTTCTTAGCTCCGATTCAAATGAAAAAAGGGACTACTTACGCCTTATTGATTAACTATAACAGTTTTGGATTAGAGCCAGGCTTTTCTATTGAGTTTGGTGGAACAGGTGAGTTTGAACAAATAGATCCCACTCCTACCATAGATATTGTTGCGCCTTCTACTTGCGAAGAAGACCAAATCATTTTTACAGGTAGTAATGCAGCAACCATTTATGGGCAGGAAGAGACTTTTACATTTTCATGGGAATTTGGAGAAAATGCTCTACCCACTTCGGCTGCTGGTATTGGACCTCATGAGGTCCAATATTTAGCGCCTGGTGATAAAGTGGTTGCTTTAAGCCTTGCCTCCAAAAGCCTAAGTTGTGATGCAAGAGAAATTGAGGAAGATACGGTTAGTATTCTTCCTTGTTGTGGAAAATTTCAAGTAGCTGCACAGCTATTAGATATTGAAAATATCAATTGTTTAGGAGAAGATTCAGGAACTATAAGAGTAGAAGGAGTGGGGGGGATACCCCCTTATTCTTATAGTATAGATGGGGGAGTGAGTTTCCAAGAAAGTGGAGACCTTGATAATCTGCCAGTAGGTATGTATGCTATTATGGTAAAAGATCAAAAGGCTTGTATTGGGGAGTTAGAGGCAACTATTGTTGATCGAAGTAATTTATCTGTTAATATCTTAATGGAAGAATCTTTAGTTCCATTAGGAACAAATATAGTATTGGAGACAGAAGTTTTTCCGACTAATAATTCAATTCAATATAGTTGGTCGAATGCAGATTTATTGGATTGTAATGACTGCCCTAATCCCTCTTATACAGCACTCCAGCCTACGTATTTTGCCGTTACAGTTACCGATGAAGATAACTGTAGCGCAACAGATTCTGTACTAATACAAATCAACCCGAATCGAGAATTGTATATTCCGAATGTGTTTTCTCCCAACAATGATGGCATCAATGATCGCTTTGGATTATTTGGAGGGAGTGCGGTACAGGAGATTTTATTTTTAAGAATTTTTGATCGTTGGGGGAATATCGTGTATGAACAAGAAAGCCTTCCTTCAGGCAGTACTTCTTTAGGTTGGGATGGAACGTTTAATGAAAGAGATGTGCCAGCAGGGGTATATACGTATTATGCTGCTGCGCTTTTTATTGATGAAGGCGAAGTTGTTTTTGAGGGGTATGTTACTATTGTTAGATAGCGGAATGAAAAAAATATTTGACCTTTCAAGTATCTAAAGAGCGTTCTTGATTATTTAACCAATCAATATATAAAGGAAGCAACTCCACTAAAAAATAAGGCAAATTTAATAATTGAAAAGAACGACCAGAAGGATTAGTTAATGTTTGTACATGCAGTGAACCCGCATATAATTTTTACACAAAGTCAGGGTACGAAATTAATATTTCTGCACAAAGTCAAGGTAAAAATATGATTTTCTGCACAAAGTCAAGGTAAGTCATAAGACTTTCGTTAATTCCCAAGTATAGTTTGCTGGACAATTTCGAGCAGTTGAGTACAATCTTCCGAGTCTCCAGATTCGGAATGTATATCATTGTCGTCTCCAGACGACCTAGTTTTGAGCATTGAAAGTTGTTAGTATCTAAGAACCTTCCCACTATAAAACTCTTCCCCATCCTGAATCGTAAATAAATAAGTGCCACTATGCAAGTCGCTCATGTCTACTCCAAATTGGATAGAATGCTGCCCCTTCCATACTTGTGTTTTTACTAACTGTCCACTGATCGTGTAAAGAGAGAGTTGAACGTTTTCAGAAACAGGTTTAAAATAAAAAGAAATATGACCGTTGGTAGGATTTGGTGAATAGGTCAGTTCTCTTCCATTTATATAAAAGAGTCGCTTTTCTAAAGAATAGACGACAGTGCCTTCTTGACTGACCATCTTGATGCGGTAGGTATTAAATCCACTTAATGGAGCGGTATCCAAATATTGGTAGTTGGTTTCTATACGGTGAATATTTTTAGGAGACAGAGTAGCTAGGGTTTGAAAATTCGTCTCGTTAACGCCTCTTCTTTCTACCTCAAAAAAATCTAAATCAAATTCACTAAGTGTGGTCCAATCGTTCTGTATGCCTTCAGGATGAAGGGCAATGTCAAAATTGGAAAGATGCACAAAATTGGTAGTACAATCAGGAAATAATCTTACCACATCTGTACCGGATAGACCCGCTGCATCTGTGACTTTTAAAGAAATATCATAAGAATAGATTTCTCCATCACAGCCGGCTGGAACGATTAAGGTACTGCTTATGCGATGGGTGTCTATCGGTTCAGGGTGGTTATGATTATTGTGATTGAGCGTGGTTTGCCATTCGTATTGTAGATCCTTTTCTGAATGTTCTGCATCACTTACTTGTGCTTGTAAGGGAAAAGAAGTGGTGCTCGTTAAGGGATACAACTCTCCATTTTCAATACTTGAAATCTGGACGGTTGGTGGCGTATTATTTAAAGAAATTAATAGTTCCTTGCTGCTACTTGCTCCCCATTCGTCCGTTATCGTTAAAGTGACAGCATAGCTTTTAGGTTGATTAGTTGTCGTCTCGAACAGATGATTAGGATTGGACAGCGTAGAGGTCGTTCCATCTCCAAAATCCCAAAAATAGCCGATACTATCTTGTTGCGGATCGGAAGACTTACTGCCATTAAACTGTACCGTTAATGGACTAGGACCATAATAGACATCGGCAGTGGCAATGGCAATAGGCGGCACATTTTCACCATAGCTAATTCTCTTCAAAGAGCGATGTTTATAATCAATAAAATATAAACTGCCATCTATTGGATGGAAAGCAGCATGAGGGATAAAAATAGTGTCTTGGAAGAAGTCTTCTATGCTGATAATTTGATCGTTTAAATCTACCTCCACTGCTTTTATCCAGCCTTTAATATGATCCGCTAAAAAGAATTTACCCTGATAGTTTTCTGGAAAAGTTTTGCCTTCGTAGAAACCAATAGCAATACTGGCATTAGCCGTCACACCTCTCCCATCTGCTTTTACAGGCGAGGTGACTTCATCTGTTTTCAATCTAATTAATGCGCCCTTTTCATCAAATGCAGGTGTATAAAATCCATCCCCTACCGTTACATGGGCAATGGCTAAGTCAGGAGGATGATGTATAAAGCGAAGGGAATCCGGAATCGTTTGATTCGTGTCGCAACGATTTTGAAATACTACTGCCCTGGGGGAAGGCTGTTGGATCAGGTCTTGAAAAGTAAAATGAGTTTGGTCGCAACCCGCTTGTCCATATAAGGGATTAGGGGCATCTAGATTAGCTCTGATCTGGTCATTATATTCATTGATTGGGTGCATGCCCTCGAAGTGGGGCCAACCAAAATTCTCTCTTGGGAGTCTGGCTATATTTAGTTCTTCCCAACGTCCTTCTCCTACATCTCCGATATAAATACTCCCCGGTAGTGCATCCTCTAAATTAGTAGAACCACTATTCGGGCGAATAGCGATTTTAAATGGATTTCTTAACCCTAATGACCAGACTTTAGAACAAGCTGCAGCAGGATTTGATGGATCATAAAATGGATTACTTGGGATACCTTCTCCTGTTACTGGATCAATTCGTAATATTTTTCCGTTTAAATTGTTGATTAATTGAGAACGATAAGAACCTACTTCTTCCTCAGGTCGAATGAGATTTGCCGCTAAGGCTTGCTGTGCTCGTTCTTCAAAATAGGGGGGACCTCCTCCCACATAAGCCCCTTTCCAAGTAGAGGCATCTCCAGTAGAAATAATCAAAGAGCCATCCGTTCCAAATGCCAAGCCACCGCCGATATGAGATTCGTGTAAAACAGGAATACCCGTTTCTTTGGAGGCGCCTACTAAGAGATGTCGAGTGCTAGGATCAACCGTAGAAAAGTCCGTAAGATTGGCTTGAAATCGAGCAACCCTTGCGATGGTGGATCGCCATAATAAATTGGCGGTAGGATCAAAATCTGGCTTACCTTCATTGATAACATTGTTATAATCTGACAAATAAAAGGCATAACAATAGCCATTCTCTTGAAAGTGGGGATCTAACACAAATCCCATCAACCCCATATCGCCATGATTGGCTACTTCCTCTCGAATATCTAGAAAGGGGGTTTCTAATTTTTTTCCTTCTCTTACTAACCAAATAATGCCCCGCTTATCCAGCACATACAGCGTACCATCTTCCCCAAACTCCAATCCCGTTAATTGATCCCAACCCTCACTAATGGTTTGGATTTGGAAACCTTCTTGCAATTGGGGCTGTGCAGCAATAAAAGAGGAAGTGATAAATAGTAGTAGCAGATTAAGGAGTTTACACTTCATGAATGGAATAAGTTTTCTAGTAAAATTTTCTAGTGTGAAATTATTACTTTTTAAATAAAGAAGTGTTTGGAATAGTGGTGGAGATAAGACAAAAGGATTTATTTAGGGGAGTGGGAGGGAAAAGATATTTTATCTATTTTTTGTTTCCCGCAAAGTTTCGCAGAGGTTTCGCAAAGTACCGCTAAGTTAGACCTTTGCGAAACTTAGCGAAACCGTAGCGGTACTTTGCGGGAAATAACTTCTACAATTTCTTCCCCAAGTCCACCTGCAAACCATTTTCATAAGATAGTCTCAGTATTTGATTTTTAATAGTGGGATGCGTCAATAGCCAATTTGCCATAGGCGCAATCACATGCGTTTTAATAGCTCGTTGGAGGGGGCGAGCACCATAGCGTTTATCAAAACCAACGGTAGAGAGAAAATGGACAAGGGAGTCGTCCGTCTCTAACTGTATCCCTCGTTTCACGAAGCCTTCCAATTGGTTGAGGGCGGCTAGTTCTTTTTTGGAAATCTTATGAATCGCCTGCTGGTCTAATGGGTTGAAGAAAATAACATTATCAATCCGATTAATAAATTCTGGACGGAAAAACTTCTCTATGGCAGAAAGATATTTACTTTCACCAGAATCGGTACTACCGAACCCAATGGATTGCTGATTACTCGCTCCTAAATTGGTGGTAAGAATGATAATGGTGTTTCTAAAATTGGTGACTCTTCCATAAGCATCCGTGAACATGCCTTCGTCTAATACGGACAAAAGCGCATCAAAAATAGAGGCGTCTGCTTTTTCGGCTTCATCTAGTAAAAGGACGGAAAACGGTTTTTCTCGCACCGCTTGTACCAATTTACCTACTTCCCGATTGGATCCAATAAAGCGGTAAATCATCCCTGGATGTTGATACTCACTCATATCAATTCTTATCAAGGGGGATTTCTTTTGCCCTTTCCCAAAAAAGTAATCTGCTAATGCTTTTGCACTGGCAGTTTTGCCTACGCCTGTTGGTCCAGTGAAGAGTAGGGTTTGAATAGGTTTATGTGGATTGTTTAACCCCGCTTTGAAAATTTTAACGACATCCACTAAGGCTTCTACCGCAATAACTTGCCCGATAATATTATTAGAAAAATGTTGTGCTAATTCCTGTTGATCTAGGAAAAGATTGTCTTTTAAAAACAAAGAGGGTAAACCAGTTTGGACGATAAAATTTTCTACTACTTTGTCTTTGGTAATATGGTTCTCTTCATTCACTTGGGCAATACTAACACAAGTACCTAAAAACTTAACGGCTTTACCGGGGAAACTTTCATAGGGATAATACCGAAGCAATAAACGATAGGCTAATTGTAAAGCATCCGAATCTATTTTGATTTTAAGATGCTCCTGACTGTAAGCAGCAAACTTGCGTAAGATCGTATGGATTTTATCCTCCGCTAATTCTTGAATGGTTATTATCTGAAATAAATCGGTAAACCCAGGAAGCAATCGGCGTAAGCTGTCCAATTGTTTGGGTGTTATTTCTCCCACTATTTGTAGTTGCCCTTGTTGGATGAAGGGAATCATAAAGGCAGCTACACTATCTTCTGCCCCTTGTCCACCTGTTTGGATTAATTGAATGACATCTTGCACCCAGAGGATGCCATTACTCTCTCGAAGTTCTTGTATCATGGTCTCCACTTTTTCCTGCCATTCCCCTAAGAATTTTGTACTAGCCGTGATCCGCTGAGCCATGATATTCCAAAACGTATAGTTCAATTGATTCTTCCGAACTTGAGCGGCTAACTTTTTAAATACCTGTTTCAAGACGGCACTTTTACCAACACTATTATTCCCTACCACCAAGATATTCGCCATCTGATGCGTAATTTTTTGAATAATCGTATCCACGTGTTCTTCTAACTCCCAAGCCACTTCAGGAAAGGTATTCAAATTTCTTTGTCGGGCTTTGCTATAAGGATATTGTTCCGCTAGACTGGGTAATACTTTTAAAGAACGCTTGAAATTAGCCCCCCATTTATAATCAAAAGAACGATTGTATTTTACCTTTAACTGAACGGAATCTAAGCTAGGCGATGCTAAGGTCATGTACCGATGAAGGGCTTCGGGCGTTTCTTTATTGAGCTGATTAGTGGCTATATAGGTGGCTAGAGAAGTGAGCTGTTTGGCTTCATAGTACACAAAATAGCGTTCGAAGAGTGGTAAATTACATTCATAATTTCCTTGGGTCGTTTCTCCATAGACACAAGGCACTTTGATCTTTATCGCATCTGAGAGTGGATAGGAACTATTACTCGTCCGATAGGTAGGACGAACAGCTATTTCTAATATCTTTAATTTGGGGTCTTTGATATTAGCATTCCAGTAGTCATTATGCTTTTTATATTGTTGTTGTAAATGGCTAGTTAAGGCGCTTTTTAAAG
The DNA here is from genome assembly GCA_937973995.1 of uncultured Saprospiraceae bacterium. Classification (GTDB taxonomy): domain Bacteria; phylum Bacteroidota; class Bacteroidia; order Chitinophagales; family Saprospiraceae; genus JAFMDF01. Next base: position 2,703 of record CALJIQ010000036.1, on the reverse strand, counting down.
TTCGTACATCTTTTTCAATTAATTGATAGTTCGTTCCAATCAATAATCCTAACACAGCATCTTTCGACAACTGGTAATAGAGTAGGGGATAGGTTAGTTTTTCCAATGTTTTGGGTTGTTATGGATGCTATACTTTGAATGGTCCAATACGGTTTATTTGTTTAAGTGTTGAACGATTTATCCAAGTATAGCTAGTAAACGAATAAACGGTTAAACCAATAAACAATTTACTTCTAGATTCTTAAAGTAGGGCTAAATAACCGATTATTTAAGTTATCACAAAAAAAACAAAAAGAATTCGGTGCAGTATAACAAAAAAGAGTTTAATTTGCATTGATATATCTACCCATGCAGGAAGGACATACATATTATGTGCTTACCTGCGAACAAATTGCCTAGAAGTAGGAACTTATGCTCAGTAGACGAAATATCAGGGTAAAGGTCATGCAGACCTTATATGCTGCCAATCGAGATCAAGGACTTTCAACCGAAGAAGCGGTCAAAGCTTATCGAGAACAGATTCAACAATCGTTTTCTTTGTATCTGTTCAACTTGTTGCAGCTTCAAGAGGTTACTAAATATGCCATTCAGGACGAGCAATCCCGCAAGTCCAAACATCTTCCCTCGAATGAAGATAAGCAATTTACTACTAAACTATACCACAACGAATTAGTCCAATCTTTCTTAGATAACACTAGCTGGAATAATTGTGTCAAAGAATTCAATTTAAAAGATTTCTTGACGGACGATAATACCAGATTATTATACATGGATTTTTTAAAAACGCCAGAGTATCATTCTTATTTAAGTAATCCGAATACTACCACTTCAGACCATCAACAACTCTTATTATTTTTATTTAAATATTCTGTGACGGGCGAGATTTTAAACGAGCAGATGGAAGACTATTTTGTCAACTGGTGGGATGATAAATCATTAGTTATAGGTGCCATCAAGAAGACGCTGAAGGCTATGCCTTTTAGCAATGGGGAGTATTTGGAAGCCATGCGCCCTACTTACGATACCGTAACAGAATTTGGGGAAGCTTTACTGCTAGATGTCATCAACAATGATGAAGAGCTATTAGCGACGATAGAACCTACCTTAAATAATTGGGATGCTGATCGAGTTGCAGTGGTTGATATGGTACTGCTCAAAATGGCATTGAGTGAATTGATGAACTTTCCAACGATTCCTACCAAAGTTACCCTCAATGAATTTGTAGAGATTGCTAAACTCTATAGCACCGATAAGAGTAAAGATTTTATTAATGGTATCTTAGATCGCCTTTTCAAGAAATTGGACAAAGAAGGGAAGATTAAGAAGGAAGGAAGAGGACTTGTAGAGTGAGGAGTTGAAAGGTGAGAAGTGAAGAGTAGGTTGCAATTTACTCTTCACTTCTCATTTTTCACTATTAACTATTGACGTACATCACCTCCTTCACAGCTTTCACAATTTTCGTTGGATTTGGTAGATATTCCTCCACTAAGGTCGGAGCGTAAGGCAACGACGTATCCGCAGCATTGATTCTAATCACAGGCGCATCCAAATAATCAAATGCCATACGCTGTATATTATAAGCCACTTCGGCAGAAATACCAGCAAAGGGCCAAGACTCATCTACCACAATTAATCGATTCGTCTTTTTTACAGAATTAATGATCGTTTCATGATCCATCGGACGGATGGTTCTTAGATCAATGACTTCCGCAGAGATGCCTTCCTTTGCCAATTCATCAGCTGCCTCAATTGCTTCTAGCATCATTTTATTGAAAGAAACAATGGTTACATCAGTACCTGTTCTTCTGATAACTGCTTTACCTATTGGAACCAATATTTCCTCATCTGTGAATGGTAAGCCTTCTGTCTCCCATGTTTTTTTACCGAAGGAGTAGGTTCTTTTGCCTGGTTGGGTGGTATCTAAATTTAGCGCATACATTACTTCAGATTCCATAATACAAATGGGATCATCATCTCTGATCGCTGCTTTTAATAAACCTTTAGAATCTCTTGGGTCTACACTGGATATGACTTTTAAGCCTGGACAGTTGGCTAACCAAGCCTCAAAAGTTTGAGAGTGCTGTTGGGCTAATTGTCCAGCAGAGCCAGATGGACCTCTAAAAACTATAGGACATTTAAATTGCCCAGCAGATTGAGAGAGGGTCTTAGCCGCATTATTGACGATTTGATCAAATGCCAATACGGCAAAATTCCAAGTCATAAACTCTACAATGGGTCTGAGTCCATTCATAGCTGCTCCTACGCCGATTCCTGCAAAACCCAATTCCGCAATTGGCGTATCTATCACTCTTTTGGCACCGAATTCCTCCAACATTCCTTTACTCACCTTATACGCTCCATTGTACTCTGCTACTTCTTCTCCCATTAGGAATACAGATTCATCTCTTCGCATTTCTTCTGTCATGGCTTCTCGTAGGGCATCTCTTAAATTTATTTTCCTAGACATATTCTTTAGTTTGGTATGATGGTATTTTGGTGTTGTAGCAATATGGTCTACCGTAAGATTTAAATCAAAATAGACGGCTTGCTAGTAAGTTTTATTTTACGTTGCAAAAATACCTAAATATTAGGATAGATTTTTTAAAACACCTAAGCTGGCGAAGCCAGTACCATAAATTTTATGCCTCGCTTGCTACGCAAGCTCGGCAGTGAGGTTCTTTTAGCGGCAGCGATTTAAAAAGC
>CALJIQ010000035.1 GCA_937973995.1 uncultured Saprospiraceae bacterium | reverse complement strand
ATTTAAAAAGCGTTTTTTCAAAAATGCTTTTTAAATCGCTGCCGCTAAAAGAACCTCCCTGCCGAGCTTGCGAAGCAAGCGAGGCATAAACTTCTTCACTGCAAGAAAACACCATTTCACTACCAGAAGAAACATACATATAGTAAAAAAGCTAATTATTTATTCTAGCCTCTTGACTATATGGTAAAATTAAATGTACATTTGTAGCATTCTAATTATCCTCATCTTAAGCAATCTTCAAACACATACCCTCTCACAAACAGACAACCTTTCTAGTTCCTTAGAAGGCTCATTGCCTATCTTTACTTTTGCCACTACCCATACAGGGTTTACCTTGCTGTGGTGTGTTATTCTATTTTGACTATTTGTCAATACTAGGATAGTACTTCCATTAAGCTCAAGCATAACTTGACCGAGTCATTGTTGTGCTGCTCATGCTTTGTCAAATACCAATTCAGTATAACCGATTTAACGTAACTATGCACGAAAGAACAAATTATTCCCGTAAGCCGATTACCCCGTTACAAAGTACCATTCAGACTTTCCATTTAGTAAATACCGAGAAAATTAATCTGCAAACTTGTAGTTGAATGAATGATTTATGCGACACTGAAGATTAATAAGGTAGGGTAATACACTTACAGACTACCCGTACTCCCTTCCATTAGTTAACCAATATTGTGGACACTTACTGTTAATCTGTATAGATTACAGATAGGGTAACTATGTCTTTTAGTCCGCTTCTTCAATTGCAGAATTCCTTTGTTGTTTTTGAAAAACGAATCTTGAAATCATATAATGCCAATCACTAGTTGAAGAACAGGTATTTCAATTCGATAAATAACCCACCCCAACCCTCCCATAAAAGGGAGGGAGTTTCCTCCGAAACGGAAATATTGGTAGCGGAGGAGACTCCCCCTCTTTTTAAGAGGGGGCTGGGGGGAGTTCACTGTTCAACTAATGATTCACACATATAACAATCATCAAAAACAACAATTTTTAAACATTAACCGATTCTTCTTTCCAATGAGAGTACCTTTTCTACTTACTTTATTTTGCATTCTTGTTATTGCTAACATTACTGCACAGTCGCATAAGTGTGCAAGTGATGCACACCAAGAAAATTTATTAAAAGACCCTGCTTACGCAAAAGATTTTCAAAAATTAGTGCAGGCTTATCAGCGAAAAGCAGCTACTACTACGGCAGACTCTAGGTCTGCTTGTCCAAATGTCATCACCTTACCTGTTGCCGTTCATTTTCAAAATATCACTTCTAATGATCGGTCTTGTTTAGAATCTTTAGTGGCCCAACAAATTGCTAGAGTCAATGCCGATTTTCAGGCAATTAATGAGGACTTTTCCAATTGGACCAATTCCGCAGCCGCTGAATTTCCGAATACCAATAGTGGGTCCATGTGTGTTGAATTTTGTGTAGCCACCCAAAATCACCCTTCTGGTTATGGCTTATCAGATGGACAACAGGCGATCACCATCAATAGAATGACCAATACGGATCGAAATACAGATTGGACGGGGTATATTAATATTTATGTGTTGGGCTTAGAAAATAACTTATTAGGCTATTCTCCATTAGGAGGAAGAGGATATGGAGATGGTGTTGTTATTGGTAAACATGCCTTTGGCGGAGTTGGTTCTTGTGGGGATGTTAGTACGGCATCTACCCTAGATAGAGGACGAACACTTACCCATGAGTTAGGTCATTATTTCTTCCTATACCATGTTTGGGGAAATGTTGAAAATTGCAATTTTGATGATGGCTTGCAAGATACTCCTTCTTGTGATGGTCCTAATTTCTTTTGTCAGGAATTAGGGAAAACTTCTTGTGGTACAGCAGATTTACACATGAATTATATGGACTATTCCAATGATGAATGTATGTATATGTTTACGGCTCAGCAGGTGCAGCGTATGGAAGATTGGGTATCTGAAAATTTAAGCCATGTAGTAAATAATGCCGCTACTGTTTGTGGTGCTACGACGGTAGCCACTTGTAATGATGGTATTCAGAACGGGAATGAGACAGGGGTAGATTGTGGGGGAACTTGTACTGCTTGCCCTACTTGTGAGGATGGTATCCAAAATGGGAGTGAGACAGGGATCGATTGTGGCGGAAGCTGTACGGCATGTGTTACCTGTGATGATGGCATTCAAAATGGGGATGAGACGGGCATAGACTGTGGAGGAAGTTGTGGCGCTTGTACCCCTACTAGTAGTTGTGCAGATGGTATTCGAAATGGAAATGAAACAGGGGTTGATTGTGGTGGAGATTGTCCTGAGTGTCCTCCAACACCAACCTGTGACGATAATATTCAAAATGGTAATGAAACGGGCATAGATTGTGGTGGTTCCTGTACTCCTTGTCCTTCCTGTGATGATGGCGTTCAAAATGGGGATGAGACTGGCATAGATTGTGGCGGCTCTTGCGGCCCGTGCCAGGATACTGGAAACAATAACTGTGAACAAAATTCTATAACAATTACCCTTGTAACCGATTTGTACGGTAGCGAAACAACATGGGATGTTAAGGATGAAAATGGAACCACCCTCAGTGCCGGCGGGCCCTATACCGACTTTAATCAGACAACTGTTGATGTAGATTTATGCATTGAAAATGGTTGCTATACTTTTAATCTGTACGATGCTTTTGGGGATGGTATTTGTTGTGATTGGGGAGAGGGTTCCTATACGATTAGAGATGATAAGGGCAATATCTTGGACCAAGGTAGTGACTTTGGGTTTATTGCTACTTCGGTATTTAGCGCAGGTGGACCTGACTGTGGAGATGTAGTCTTACCAGAAGTATGTAGTGCTCCAATGAATTCTAACGTAGGCTATTTCACAGATTTCACAAGAGTACAAGTAGCATGGGCTCCCGTACCTGATGCCAATCGCTACCAAGTGCAATATAGAAAATCTGGTGACTCCAATTGGCGGAATACTAGAACTAGCAGAACCTTGAAGACCCTACGTCGCCTAACGCCAGGAACGCAATATGAGTATCACATTCGTTCCCGCTGTCCGGAAGGATGGACGAGCTATGGCGAGACCAAAACCTTTACTACGCTTAGTGGTCGTATTCCAGCAGGTGTGAAATTGATGGAGTATGAAGAAATTACGCTGAATCATGTATTCCCGAATCCTACTTCTGATGTGTTGAAACTAGATTATTCTTTAGAAGTAGAAGGGGAGGTTGTGATAGCAGTATATGATATGCTTGGCAGACAAGTGATGGTGCAAAAACATATTCAAGAAGATGGTACTCAAAAAGTAGCCTTGGATGTTTCTAACTTGCAAGGAGGTACGCATATTCTACAAATTAGAACGGAGGAAGAAATGGTGGTTAGAAAGTTTATTAAGAAGTAAATTGTAGATATACTACGGACAGGATAAATTACCGAAAATGTAAAAGCTGTTTATTCGTTTAACTGTTTATTTGTTTACAAGCCTACATGGATAAACATTTAAACGATTCAACAAATAAACAATATTGAAAATCGGTTTTTTAGCCTGACGCTAGTATAGTTAAATGGCTAGATTGCTTGATGGTTCGTGTATTGTAACCATCGTACATTTGAGATATAACCAAAAAGTTTATAAGCTCATAAATTTGTGACAAGCGGCTCGGACACATCAACTAACCATTTGGTACTTAGATACCGTGCTTGATGAAGATACCGAGTCGCCACTGTTGAAGCAAA
>CALJIQ010000034.1 GCA_937973995.1 uncultured Saprospiraceae bacterium | reverse complement strand
CTCTCATAAATGCGCTTTAATTCATTGGTGATACTGTCTCGAAAAACCTTTTCAGATACATCCAATAAGTACAACCCTTCTTCTAGCTGATCTTGAAAAAATTGAGATAGCTGTGCTCGACCACCCGAATAATGCTGCTCGGAATCCATCAATTGAGCGGAGTTCTTTACACACTCAATCGTATAAGGCTGTAAGCCTTTCAATGCCAAATACTCCTTATTGACATACTCTGAATGAAGGGTTAGCATATCCTCTTCTTTATCTGGTAATCGAAAGCGCACCACTGTTTGTGCATAGGCCTCGGTCGCATCGTTGAAACGAATCAATATCTGCGTTCCTTCGATGGTTGAACCCGTAGTGGTACCACGGTGGCTTATTGTTATAACGTTCGGATAAGTAGTGACTTTAGAGCCCGGTAGTTTCCAATAAATACCGTTACTAAAGATCACATATTTTTGTCCAGTTGGTGTTTCGACTATTTCTCGATAGCCTAAATCATTGTAACCGAAAGGGTTAATCATCAGGAGAAAGAGCATGATTACTATCCCTCCCAATGCATACATCACCATGTTACTGCTGAATTTTCCTTTAATCTTTTTCATAATAAAAATTTTAAGGGTTAGTAAATATCAATGTTGAATTTTGACTGAGTTACCCCAATACGCTAGTGGTATCATCCATGTACATTCAGGATCATTTGTAGGTGCTACTTACTTCATTAAGTACATAGCTTACCTAGGTTGAATAGAGCGTATGCTATCCAATATTTATCTTTTCGGGTATTTTTTAAATGCTGATAATCAGATCCAACTCCTTGGAATATGGAATTTGAGTGTTGGAATTTAAAAAGAGGTAGCGATTACATGACTAAAAGTTTTTATGATTTGTAAATCGTTCTGTATTAAGTGCTTTGTTACGACAAATATGCCCTTAAACTCGATATACTGCCAATTTTCACGATAAGTTCGGATCGAATTTCGACAAATGGTTAAAAAGTGTTAAGATTGCTACCTTGAACCTTGGTCAGCATTTGGGAGTGAGGGAGATGGCTATCAATAGCTTACCCGAAATCTGTTTCCCGCAAAGTCTCACAAAGGTTACGCAAAGTCTCGCTAAGTCAAACCTTTGCGAGACTTTGTGTGTCCTTAGCGAGACTTTGCGAGAAATGAATAATGGATGATTATTATTGCCTTTCGTTTAACCTGACTCCCGACTCCTGGCTCCTGACTACTTTAAATATGAAATTCGACTTTTTAGCAGGGGAATTATTATTAGTAGATAAACCACTAGACTGGACGTCCTTTGATGTAGTGAATAAAATTCGATATACCCTTAAACACAAGCTGGGGGTTAAAAAAATAAAGGTGGGTCATGCAGGTACGCTAGACCCAAAAGCTACGGGTTTATTACTAATATGTACGGGCAAGGCCACCAAGACATTGGAAGGCTATCAAGGATTGGGTAAAACGTACACAGGGACCGTCACGCTAGGGGCGACGACGCCTAGCTATGATACAGAGACGGAAGTAGATCAAGCCTATCCGATTGACCATATAGATGATTTATTATTAGACAAGACTAGGGAACAATTTATAGGAGCGATTGAGCAATATCCTCCTATATTTTCTGCCATTAAAAAAGATGGGGTACGTTCTTATTTGAAAGCTCGGAAAGGGGAAAAAGTAGAATTAAAAGCACGTCCCATTCAAATTTATGAATTTGACTTTACCTATTTAGATTTGCCCAAGGTAGGATTTCAGGTTTCCTGTAGTAAAGGCACTTATATCCGCTCCCTGGCCCATGATTTCGGGAAATTACTAGGCAGTGGAGGCTATCTTTCAGAATTACGCCGTACACAAATCGGCACCCACCTTATCACGGACGCTTGGCAATTGGAAGATTTATTGAAAGCTATTGAGGAGAGTTGAGGTAGATGTTATGGCGTTATGGCTTTGTGGCATTATGGCATTTTGGCCAAAACGCCACAAAACCATAATGCCACAATGCCTACTTCTTAATTATGATACGCCTGATTATGCGCTAACGTACTTCCACACTGCGTACAGGCAATTGCGCTACCCGCTCCGCCTGAACAACCATTAGAACAGGTATAGTGCCATACGCCCGTCGCATTTTGTGCTGGTTCGGGGGTAGTAGGTATCGGAGCAGGATTAGTTCCTAGCGTTGCATTAACTGGTGGTGTAGAAGGGTCTGCAAACATGGTGGGAGGCGTACCTCCTGGTGTCACAGGCACGGTAGCACCATTAGCCGTAGGAGTAGGAGTTGCTGCATTTCCTCCGTGATATGCCTGATTATGAACTAAAGTAGTTCCACATTCTCCACAAGCAGTTGCACTGCCAGCCCCTCCAGCATGTCCATTTGGACAAGTATAGTGCCATACGCCCGCTGCATTTTGTGCGGGTTCTGCAGGGGGCGGTGGGGTAGTGGCTGCGGTAGTCGCTGGGGCAGGAGGTGTAGCAGGATTGCTAACTGGAGCAGGTTGACTTTGAATCGGAGCCTGTCTAGCACTATCTGCTTCATTTCCTCCACAAGCAGCTAATGATACGATAGCTAAGGCTATATAAATAAAATGGAAGATTTTCATGTCTTTTTTTTAAAATGATTAATAGTAAGGTATAAAGCCAATCGCTAGTTAAAAATTCTCGATATGAACCCTCCCCAACCTTTTGCTACGCTTTTTTTACCTCTGGGTAAAAGCAAACGCTAATCTTAAAAAGGGAGGGAGTCTCCTCCGTTCCAATATTTTTGTTTCGGAGGAGACTCCCCCTCTTCGTAAGAGGGGGTTGGGGGGAGTTCACTGTTCAACTGGCGAATCGCATATACAATTAAATTACGAGCAAAGGTATCTATTGTTTGTGAAGATAGAAATTCCTTTGATTTCTCTCGTATTATTCAAATAAGAAAATGGTTAGAGTACCTTGAAACCCCTATATTTGCGCCTTCTTTCTACGAAAGACCCATTTTAAAATCACATAAAAGAATTATAGATGAATTTACACGAATATCAAGGTAAAGAGTTGTTAGCAAAGTTTGGCGTGCCGATCCAACGTGGGAAGATTGCCACTTCTGCTTCAGGGGCAGTCAAAGCTTTCAAAGAATTGCAAAAAGAAACAGGTACGAAGTGGGCGGTGATAAAAGCACAGATTCATGCAGGTGGACGTGGTAAAGGAGGAGGTGTTAAAATTGCGAAAAGTCAAAAAGAAGTAAAACAACATGCAGGTAATATTATCGGCATGATGCTAAAAACACCACAAACACCTGGAGGTCTTGATGGACCAGGGAAGTTGGTGAGAAAAATATTGATTGCGGAGGATGCCTACGCACCTGACTTTGATGCTTGTAAAGAGTTTTACGTTTCCATCTTGATGGATAGACAGCGCAAGCAAAATGTCATCATTTATTCTACAGAAGGTGGAATGGACATTGAGCATGTTGCTGAAACGACTCCTCATTTGGTGCATAAAGAGTATATAGACCCAACATTGGGGCTACAGTCTTTCCAAGCTAGAAAGGTGGCTTTTAATTTGGGATTGAGCGGGACGGCTTTTAAAAATATGACCAAATTTATCGCCAATTTATACAAAGCCTTTGTGCAGTCGGATGCTTCCTTATTTGAGATCAATCCATGTTTAAAGGATGTAAAGGATAATATTATCGCAGTAGACTGCAAGGTTTCTTTGGATGATAATGCCTTATTCCGCCATCCCGACTTAGCAGCGATGAGAGATACGGATGAGGAAGACCCAACGGAAGTAGAAGCTAAAGCAGTTGGCCTGAACTATGTCCAATTGGACGGCAATGTGGGCTGTATGGTAAATGGGGCTGGACTAGCAATGGCGACCATGGATATTATCAAATTATCTGGTGGAGAACCTGCTAACTTCTTAGATGTAGGGGGAACAGCAGATGCAGCAAGGGTAGAACAAGCTTTCAGAATCATCTTGAAAGACCCTAAAGTAAAGGCGATTTTAATCAATATATTCGGCGGAATTGTAAGATGTGATCGAGTGGCAAACGGAGTAGTGGATGCCTACAAAAATATGGGGAATATCAAAGTACCCATCATCGTAAGATTACAAGGTACCAATGCCGACATCGCCAAGAAGATTATTGATGAGTCTGGTTTAGAGGTAAAGTCGGCTATCTTATTGAAAGATGCTGCTGCTGCTGTTAAGAAAGCGTTGAAGTAGAAAGGTGTTTTTTAAAGCACATTATCATATTAGTTATTCACGTAAGGTACAGTAGTGTTTAACTCGAGTATAAAAGCTGTTCTAGCACTAGATGTTAGAACAGCTTTTTATTTTTAAATGCAAGTATAGCAAAATACAGTTGTCTTTCAACGACAACTCAGAAACAGTTTTAACCTGCGAACAAGAATAATATCCCTGATTTTAAACCGAAACTTTTATACTGGATAAGGGGTTTTATTACAGAGAATATAGTATATTGTAAACTTTTCGTTAAATCGAATTGAGTAACGACGAAATAATAAATCCATCAAAGTGGTCGAGGCTATTTTGTTCTCAGTTTTCGCTAAAAATTCTTTGCATAGCAGGGCTACGGAAATAATTTTTAGTGGAAAATGAGCGCAAAAGAGACCGTCCAATTGGTGGAGTTATTGTTTCGTCGTTACTAATAAGAAATCAGCGGTCGAGTTCACTGTAAGAACGTTCTACGAGCAACTCGCGACCCAAAACTCGCAACTCGCAACCCGAAATGGCAGAAAGTTATAAATATCCCGATTATAAACGGTTTAAATTCAGGGAGTTAAAAGTATATGGCTCAACGGAATGGCTGGCGGATAATAAGAAAAAATATCGTCAGGTTTTCGATAAACACGAGTCTTCTTATATCTACGCAGAGCTTTCCTTTTTCAATAAACTATTTGATGAAGAGGATTGGGACATTGAGGTAGAATTAAAATGTTTCTCCATAAAGAAAAATACCCGTAAAGAATTGTGTACCCTCCCTTTCAAGCGAAAGGTGAGTAAATACGATAGTATTGTCTATATCCGAGAAGGGTGGGGCAATAAAAAGGATGGTGCCTTTTGGAAAAAGGGAGCCTATTATTGGGAAGCATGGATGGAAGGAGAGAAGGTAGCCACCAAGCATTTTTATGTAGAAGATTCTGGAGGAGCTTGGGACGTTGGTACAAATCCTTACCTAGAAGTACAATCTTTAAAACTCTATGAGGGTCCATATGATGATGTAAATGTGGATGATCGGAAGTATTTTAAAAAATTCAGTGGAGAAGAGACTCGATACATCTATGTGGAAATCACTTTGCGCAATCTGAATTACAACAGCAATTGGCAATGTGAATTATTTACGAAGTTTTACAACGATGCTAGAGAGTTAAAAGGTCAGGTTGTTCGATTGCACAAAGTCGAAAAAACAGATGATTTGATCTATCTCACGGCAGGTTGGGGTTCCAATGTAAAAGGATCTTGGCGAAAAGATAGATATACGGCAGAAATGATATTTATGGATCGTTTGCTGGCGGTTATCCCTTTTGAAGTAGATGAAGGCTTTGAGGAAGGCATTGCAGGTGTGTTATTGCCGAATCGACAAAACCCGATTATTCTTTCTCCAGACGAAGATGTGCACCTGACTTTTGAAGAGGTCATGGAGCGATTGGATGGATTGATAGGACTATCGGACATCAAAGTGAAAGTGCGGGAACATGCCAAGTATATTCAATTTTTACAATTAAGAAAACAAAAGGGCTTTGAAGAAAAAGAAGAAATCAATGTCCATTCTGTATTTATAGGAAATCCGGGAACGGGTAAAACCACCGTTGCTAAAATGATGGGCAAGCTCTATAAGAAAATGGGGCTATTGACCAAAGGTCATGTGACAGAAGTGGATAGAGTTGACTTGGTCGGAGAATATATTGGGCAAACTGCCCCAAAGGTGAAAACCGTTATTGAAAAAGCTAGAGGAGGGGTGTTGTTCATTGACGAAGCCTATTCCTTAGCACGTTCCAATGATGACAGTAAGGACTTTGGGCGAGAGGTAGTGGAAATATTATTAAAAGAAATGTCCAATGGACCTGGGGACTTAGCGGTAATTGTGGCAGGGTATCCAAAGGAGATGAAGCATTTCATGGATTCTAACCCTGGACTGAAATCTAGGTTTAAATTATATTTTGAATTTTCAGATTACTTGCCGCAAGAGTTATCAGAGATTGCCAAATATGCCAGTCAAGAAAAAGGCGTGGTCTTAACGGAAGGTGCCAAAAAGCGAGTAGATGAAATGATCATTGAAGCCTTCCGAAATAGAGATCGAACTTTTGGGAACGCTCGTTTTGTATTTGATTTAGTCGAAAAAGCGAAGATTAATTTAGGTCTTAGAGTGATGGATAATAAGAATCCAAGTCTTTTGGAAAACCACCAATTGGAAACCATTGATTTCAATGATGTGGATAAGATTGAGATTGAAAGACCTAAAGAAATACCGAATATTCCTGTTGACCATGCTTTCTTAGATAAGTCCTTGGCAGAATTGGACGAGTTGATTGGTATGGAAAGCATCAAAAAGCAAATCCATGAATTGGTGGATTTGGTTCGCTTTTATCAAGAAACAGGCAGAGATACCTTAAATAATTTTTATTTACACACGGTATTCATAGGAAACCCCGGGACGGGTAAAACGACTGTCGCTAGAATATTGACCAAGATTTATAAGGCGCTGGGGATGTTAGAGCGAGGGCATATTGTAGAAACAGATCGCCAAGGATTAGTTGCTGGTTTTGTTGGGCAAACCGCCATTAAAACCGCTGAAAAAATAGAAGAAGCAAAAGGAGGGGTATTGTTCATTGATGAAGCCTATGCCTTGACTAGTGGGGCGGATGGTAGTTCTGCACATGGAGATTTTGGAAATGAAGCGATTCAAACCTTGCTCAAGCGCATGGAAGACCATCGAGGGGAATTCTTTGTATTCGTAGCGGGTTATCCAGATAATATGGAGACCTTCCTAAAAGCCAATCCAGGCCTTAATTCTCGTTTTGATAAGATTTTAAAATTTGAAGATTACCAGCCAGAAGAATTATTAGAAATTGCCTTGTACATGTTTACGGAAAAAGGATTTAAACTACACAAGGCCGCCAAAGAACATCTCTCTAATTACCTTTCCTTTATCTATGAATTCAGAGATAAGTATTTTGGTAATGCCAGATCGGTTCGTAATATCGTAACAGAAGTTATCAAAAATCAGAATCTACGCCTAGCTGCTTTGCCTACCACTAAACGAACGAAAGCCGCTATTCAAACCATTACGGTAGATGATGTTGGTACCTTGAGCTTGGATAAAGATAACTTTGTCTTCAATAAGAAAACAATTGGATTCCGTACTGGAAAGAGGGGGACTAGTTGATGGCTTGTTTCATTGATCTATTGTTCTATTGACCCATTGTTCCATTGTTTTCGAGCGTACAATAGATGGACTGTTAGGAACACCCACCACCGTAATGCAATAGATCTACGAGTAATAGGAATCCAAATTAGGGCTTACTGTTAATTGGCGGCAATGTTCAACTAGATTGTATCGTTCATTGAGCCGCTAAGTTCGTGCTTGAATTTGGGCTTCTCGTGGCTCAGCGAACTATACAATCCTTAATGTTATACACCATTAAAAGAAAATAACGACAATAAGTCGTTTTTGTAAAAAAAATACAAAGCAAGCATCTTAAAAAGTGTTTAATTCATTTTAAATGCATATTTTTGATAAAAAATAACAAAATAAGATAAATATGCTTGTTGAGTTTGCAATCCAAAACTTTAAATCTTTCAAAGAATTACAAGTCTTTTCTTTAGAAGCATCTAAAGAGGAAGAATTTGCCGATAACCTT
>CALJIQ010000033.1 GCA_937973995.1 uncultured Saprospiraceae bacterium | reverse complement strand
CAAAACCATTTTTTTAGATCGCTGTCTCCAAAGGACCAATTTGCCGAGCTTGCGAAGCAAGCGAGGCAGTAGAATAATACTTGGTACTTGGAATTTGAAATTTGGAATTTGAAAAAGGCATAGACACAAAAAGATTTTTTGTATCTATGCCTTTTTTATTTTAAGAACTGATAGTCAAATCAACGAATAATGAAAAAAGTAGCATATATCACTGGAGGATCAAAAGGAATAGGGCTAGGCATAGCCGAGGCAATGTGTAAAGCAGGCATGCGGGTTGCCATTAGTGGTAGAAATCCAGAGGCCCTACAATCTGCATTGAGCAAGCTTTCTCAAATAGCCGAGGGAGAAGTAATAGCCATTCAATCGGATGTCAGAAAATTGGAAGAAGAACAGGCTGCCATTAATAAAGTACTGGAGACTTGGGGGCAATTGGATATTTGTATAGCGAATGCAGGCGTAGGGAAATTTGCCACTATAGAAGACTTAACTGCAGAAGAGTGGAACAGTGTTATTGATACCAATTTAACAGGTGTTTTTCATACCGTAAAAGCTTCCATACCTTCTTTAAAATCTTCAAAAGGGTATATCATTACCATTGCAAGTTTGGCAGGTACTAATTTCTTTAAATTTGGTTCTGCTTACAATGCCAGCAAATTTGGGCTAGTTGGGTTTACCCAAGCGATCATGTTGGATTTGCGTGAGCATGGCATTAAAGTAACGACCATTATGCCAGGGTCCGTGTCTACCTATTTTAATGGTCGCACCCCATCCCCAGAGGAAGATTGGAAGATACAACCGGAAGATATTGGACAAATGGTCATGGATTTATTAAGAATGAATCCTCGAACCTTGCCTAGTAAAGTGGAAGTACGACCTGCAATTCCTAAGAAGAAAGCATAAATCTTATCCCGTGACTTTCCGTCACTGGATAATCATTCCCAGTAATTGAAGTTTAACAGCAACTCGCAACTATTCCAAAATAGACAAAGGATTTTTCATATCCAATACCTGAATGGCCTTCTTAACCGCTTCATCCTCAGAGTTAATGACGGTATATAAACCTAAGTCATCAAAAAGGTGTTTGGCAAGTCTTGCTTTTAAATACAATTTGGACAAGTCTAAAATTTCTAGGGAAGTAGGAGGAATGATCTCTGGATTTTTTGAGCCCACATAGTCTTGAAAATCCGCTAGGAACTCATTGGAGATTTGAAAGTCAGATAGAAAGTGGTGAATGGAAGAGTAGTTTAATTGATCTTTTTGTTGTTGGTAATATTGAAAAATAAAGGTGCGAATGTGGGGTTGAATTTGAGCAAAGTAGGTGCTCATTTTTGCAGAATCTAAAGGCACAAAAATATCTGGAAGGATGCCCCCACCGCCATAGACAACACGACCGTCGTTGGTGTAATAGGGTAGGCTATCAGCAATGGAAATTCTGGAAGGATCATATAATTCGCCACGCTCATGACGGTTACTGATGTCTTGGTTATAATCTTGAATATTTTGGTAATCTCTTTGAATAGAGCGACCAGATGGGGTATAATATCTTGCCACGGTCAATCGAATAGCAGATCCATCTCTCAGTCCATATTGCTCTTGTACTAAGCCTTTTCCAAAGGAGCGCCTACCGATAATCAACCCTCTATCCCAATCTTGAATGGCTCCTGCCATGATTTCGCTGGCGGAAGCAGAATTTTCATCAATTAGAACGGCGATATTGTCAATGGAAAAAAAGCTTCTACCCGTTGTCTCATATTCACTTTTATTGACATTCCTTCCCTCTGTATAAACCAATAATTTATCTTTTTCTTTAAAGAATTGATTTAATATACTGGTAGCTTCTTGTAAATATCCCCCTGGATTATCTCGTAAGTCAATGACCAAATGTTGCATCCCATTTTTATCTACTAAGCGTTCTAACCCCTCTAAGAATTCTGTATTGGTGGTGGAACTGAATTTATTGACTTTGATATATCCAATCTTATCGGTCAGCATATAGGACACATCCACACTATGGATGGGGATGTGGTCTCGTACAATTGTAAATTTTAGTAACTCAGGACTTCCCTGTCGCTTGATGGCCACTTCTACAGGAGATCCTTTTTTCCCTCTTAATTGCTTTACCACCTTGGCTTCGTCTAAAGAAAGTCCAATAATTAAAGAATCCTCTATGGCAATGATTTTATCTCCCGCTAATATACCTGCCTTTTCAGAAGGGCCGCCCTTGATTGGACTCATCACTACGATGGTATCATCAATGACTAAAAATTCAATACCAATCCCTTCAAAATTTCCATTGAGTTCCTCATTATTATTTTTGACTTCCTCTTTGGTAAGGTAAACAGAGTGGGGGTCTAATTCTTTTATAATCCCATTAATCACTTTTTGAATGAGTTCAGACCGATCAACCTCGTCCACATAGCGAGCTTCTATAAATCGAATAATTTCTTCTATTTTTTCTGGATGGGATTCGGAGGGCGCATTTTCTTTAACCGAGGAAGGAAAAATGGGTACTTCTTGCTGTAGTCGAATACCAAATAACATTCCTACAATTAAAACCATAGAGAATGCAAGTGGCTGCCACAATTTAACCTTTCTGGGTGTTGGTTCGTAAGGCATTTGTTACTTTTAATATAGGGAATTGTAAGTTGTAACTAAGACGAAAGGATTGGGATTTTCTCCTTTATCTACCCCAATTGAGCAAAGGTAAGGATTAATTGAGTAGGGATGGGTTGTAAACGATTAACAATTTAGTTTTTTTTTGGTGTAAATCAAATATTTAAGGGACATTAAACTTTATTCGGTTGACGGTTGACGGTCGTTTCACTTGACGATAGACGGTCAACGCCAGACGATAAATTTTGGAATAAACACTATTGAAAAAATAAATGTTCCAATTGACTTTTTGAAAGCTAACGAAAAGGCTCAAAAAATTGGAACATTTATTTTTGTCCGACTACTTATAGTTCATCTGATTAGTTGTCTGAATGACAGCCTCAATGGGCATTAATAATCCAACGCCAAAAGCATCCTTTGTCTTAAAAAAGACGATCAATTTATCAAAAACACAAATTTTAACTAGAATAGACCTAAATATCAACAAAAGGGTAGTATGTTTGCGCTTTTTATCATCTGAGTAACGAACCTTTAAACTCTTACTTTATCATTAATCGTTTTATGAAAAACACTCTTTACCAGATTACCTTATTAACCTTTTTACTCCTAGTTGGAAGTACGCAACTATGGGGACAAGGGTCCACCTCTTCTAGAATTACAGGACAGGTGACAGACGGTACAGAATCCTTAATTGGAGCTAACGTAGTTGCTGTACACGGACCTACGGGTTTTAGCTATGGTACGGCCACCAATATTGAAGGGTTATTCACCCTAAACAACGTCAATGTAGGTGGTCCTTACACGATCACAATTTCTTACACAGGTTACCAAGAACAAGTACTGGAAAACATTTACTTGAATTTAGGACAAACGGAATCTTTCGATATCCGAATGTCAGAATCAGCAATAGCACTCGATGAGGTTGTGGTGACTGCAGGTGGACTTTTCGATGGGAATCGAACAGGGTCAGAAACTAAAGTATCCGAAGAAGCCATTGCTACCTTACCCTCCGCAGATCGGGGCTTAAATGATTATTTACGACTAACCCCTCAAGCGGATGTCTCCAATGCAGGGGCGACCAACAGCGGTGGTATTTCTTTTACAGGGGTCAACAACCGTTTTAATGCCATCTTTATTGATGGTGCGGTGAATAATGATGTATTTGGATTAGCCAACTCTGGTACCAATGGTGGGCAAGCAGGGATTTCCCCGATTTCCCCAGATGCACTAGAACAAATTCAGGTAGTATTAGCGCCCTATGATGTGACGCTAGGTGGATTTGCGGGTGGTGGTATTAATGCCGTTACTAGAAGTGGTACCAATGAATTGGAAGGATCAGCTTATTATTTTACTAGAAATGAAAACTTATCAGGAAAGACCCCTACGGACGATGATAACGCACCAAGAACGAAACTGGATGAATTTAATGCTCGAACCTTTGGTGCAAGATTGGGTGGTCCATTAATTGAAAATAAGTTGTTTTTCTTTACGAATGTGGAGATACAAAGAGATGAAATTCCTAGACCATTTATTCAGAGTGAATACAATGGTGATTCCGATGCGAATCAATTGAATGCCATTCGTCAAAAATTGTTGGATGATTACGGATATGATGCAGGAGGATTTGAAAATAATCCACAAAAGATCAATGGTGAAAAAGTATTGGTAAAGTTGGATTATAATATCAATGACCAACATAAACTATCTGCTAGACATAGTTATGTAAAAGGTACGACGGAAATACACCCTACACCAAATGCGAATAGTGTCATTTTCGGTAATGTAGGATATATCTTCCCTTCTACCACCAATTCTACAGCGGTGGAGCTTAAAAGTATCTTGAGTCCTAATACTTCCAATAACTTAATCTTAGGGTACACAACGGTAAAAGATGATAGAGATATTTTAGGAGATCCTTTCCCAAGGATTATTATGCCAGATGGAAATGGGACAGTAAATATTGGTACAGATAATTTCTCCTTGTCTAATATCGTTAACCAAAATGTTTTCACGATTACCAATAATTTCAACTTATATAAAGGAAAACACTCTTTCACCTTTGGTACACATAACGAGTTTTTTAAGATTGAAAACTTATTTACCATCTTTTCTACGCCTCGTTATCAGTACTTCTTTGATGGAGTCAATCGCTTCTTAGCAGGAGAGAATCCTGACTTGGTCTTATTTGGTCACGAACAATCTTTTGGAGGGGACAGAATTCGGATTGGTGATGATGCAACCAACTTAGGTCCATCTTTTAATGCGATGCAATTAGCATTTTATGGACAAGATGAAATTCAAGTCAATAAAGACTTTAAAGTGACCTTAGGGATAAGATTTGATATACCTATCTTCACGGACGATCCACCATTAGATAATACCGCTTTTAATAATACTACCGTTCCTTTACTAGAACAGTTCTATGATCTAAAAGGGGCGAGAGCGAGTAAAGCGCCTGGTACTTCTATTTACATCAGCCCAAGAATTGGTTTCAATTATGATGTAAATGGGGATAAATCTACTCAATTAAGAGGGGGAATTGGGGTGTTTACCAGTCGAGTACCGTGGGTATGGCCAGGTGGTATGTTTATTCGAAATGGATTAAATAGTGCCTTTAATGTAGATTTTGGTCAACCTATATACGCTAGCCCAGAAGAATGGTTAGCCAATCTCACTAGCGATGTAAGTCCAACAGGGGATGTGGATTTATTTACAGAAGACTTTAAGTATCCGCAAATTATGCGGGCTAGTTTGGCAATGGATAAAAAGCTGCCTTGGGATATGGACGGAACGGTGGAGTTCACCTTCACCAAGACCTTGAATAATATGGATGTGAAGCAGATTAATATCAAGCCAAGTACACAAAATCTATCAGGTGCGGATAATCGTCCTGTAATTGATTTTGATGATAAAATTGATCCTACCTATGAAAATATAACTTTGGTAGATAATACAGATAAGGGCTATACATTCAACTTTACTGCACAAGTATCTAAGCAATTTAATAGATCCTCTTCTTTGAATGTTGCTTACTCTTTCACAAGAGCAGAGGCATTACTAGATGGTAGAGGATTTATCAATAACACCAACTGGTTAAACATCTTAAGTGTACAGGGGAATAATAATCCTAGTGTAGCTCGATCTACTTTTGATGCTGGTTCTCGATTAACCGCTTTCTGGTCTCAAAAGTTGAATTACTCTGATGTTACCAATACAACAATCTCTCTATTCTATACGGCTAAATCGGGACAACCTTATAGTTTTGTGTATAATTCATCAGCTACTTCTGATATATCTCAGTCTGCTGGTTATAATG
Source organism: uncultured Saprospiraceae bacterium (assembly GCA_937973995.1). Taxonomy (GTDB): domain Bacteria; phylum Bacteroidota; class Bacteroidia; order Chitinophagales; family Saprospiraceae; genus JAFMDF01. The sequence continues at coordinate 1,175 of CALJIQ010000033.1, read as the reverse complement.
ATTTAATTTATGTACCAGCTAGCCAAAGTGATATTAATCTGACAGACGCAAGTCAATGGGCTGCTTTAGATGCATTCATCAGTAGCAATGATTACTTAAATGAACGTAGAGGAGATTACGCAGAGCCTAACCGTGTTAGAACGCCATTTGAAGGGGTATTAGATTTGAAGTTGATTCAAGACTTCTATTTTGGTGGAAACAATGGAGGGAAAAGACAGAATATACAACTGACCTTGGATGTATTTAACTTCACCAATTTATTGAATAAAAATTGGGGTAGAAGATACTTTGTTGGTGGCAATACCTTTAGTCTCATTCAGGCTAATAGAAATGATGACGGTGTTTTGGAATATGCCTTTACAGCACCGCCTAATGGAAATCCTTACAATATCGTTCAGGCTGGAACGTATAGTTCTAGATGGAATGCACAGTTAGGAATCCGATATAATTTCTAATAACTCTTTCTAAAAAAGAGTTATTTTCTTTTGATTAAAATGGTGATGTGTGTAAACGCATCACCATTTTACTTTCCTATACAACCTAACTTGGCGGAACCAGTTCCATAAGCTTCTGCCTCACTTGCTGCGCAATTTCGGCAGAGAGGTTCTAAAGAAACCTATTGCGAGGCGGCGCCAGCCGACGAGCAAACTCTGGTTTTATTAGGTCTTTCATCGGAGTTATCACTGTAGTTTCTATTCAATATAAAAAGGTACTTCATACTGCTTTATGTCCGACACTAAATGCCTTCGATAAGTTTCATTCGTCAATAAATAGAAATAATCGTTTTGTAAATCACAACCTTTTTCTTTCAGTTGTGTCAATACCTTATTGGACCAATCTACTAATGCTTCTTCCGATACCTTATTTAAATTCACATCATATGGTTCAATCTCCGTCTCTAACTCTAATAAATGGTACTTTCCCGAAAGGATAAATATATGGGCTGGCTGTTGAGCTTCTGCAAAATCCATTAATTGTTTGAATAGGTCGCCTTGGTATAAATCTTTGGCGGCACATTTTTGATTTTTTTTTGGGGCTACGCAGGTGACTAGTATTATTTTTTTCATGGAGGAGTCATTCTTTTAGGAAGTTAAGTATTGACGACAGACTAGTATCATCAAAATATTCTAACTTGGTATTGTTAATTATTGCTCGCCGCCTTCGGCGTCTCGCAA
>CALJIQ010000032.1 GCA_937973995.1 uncultured Saprospiraceae bacterium | reverse complement strand
AGTTAAGATAGCAGCACTTCTGTCGCCAATAGCAATTTTTCAAATACCATTTGAGGAAAGGTGATAAAAGCTCGCCATCCGTCTTGAAAAGATAATAGAACTATTCCCAAAAATACGAATTGGAAAAATACGATAAAACCAAAAGAAGTCAATAAAGGATATTTAGTAATGTCTGTTTGTCGAAAGCCGACTTGCAACCAATTCGTGTGTAAATGAAACAAGTAGGTGAGTCCAATGGCAAACTGCAAGTAGGGCAAAAATTGTTTTTGAAAAAGCGGCTGTAACAATAGCAACAAAATGGTAAATATTGGAATACAATAAGGGGACAAAATAATCATCATATTCCCACCCCCGACTACATGAATTTCCCCTCCACGGTGACTAGTAGCTTGAAAGGCTCTTATTCTTTTAAAGGATAGAACGGTAAATATGGTATGGATTAACTCATGGGTAAAGGTGCGAAAAAACTTCAAATTTTGCTCAAAGAAAGCATTGGAAATACCCATAAACGCTAAGTAGGCAATCATACCTAGAAACAACCAACGATACACCCGCCAATCTGCACTCATATCGGGTAGGATAACCATCAAAGCTAGTAAAGCTCCAAAAGCTAATATCCAGAATAGCAATCCCCATATATATCGAAGTAGAATCATTACGATGCAAAGATAGGAAGGGAGGTTTCAAGTTCAAGCCCAAGTGACAAGATGAGGCTCAAAAAACGCCATTTATCAACCAAAATAGGTATCATTGCAGAGTAAATTCTCCATTATCAATTTTCAATTCTCTATAAAACATGCCTGCTTGGTTATCTATTTTTTTTGAGATTCTAAAATTCACGATTCCTGCCTTGATTATGTTTTGGGCGGTTCAAAACTTGTTTGGTCAATTTTTGGATGGACAAAACAAAATGAAAATGCTAGAACTTCAGGGAAAACAACAAGACACTACCCTGCCCCTTCGCTTGCAAGCGTATGAACGCTTATCCCTTTTTTGTGAAAGAATCTCTATCCCCAATTTAATGTTACGCTTACACACGGAAGATATGCAGGCTAGCGCCTTGCGCTATGCGATGCTCATGGCCATCCAACAAGAATACGAGCATAATGTAACCCAACAGGTTTATGTCTCTGAACAGCTTTGGCAAATCATTAATTTAGCTAAAGAAGACACCATGAATATGGTCAGTGCCATTGCAGAAACGGTTGAACCCAAAACCAATGCTAAGGAACTAAGTAATGCCTTAATCAATGCCATGAATGAGCGGGCGGAATACCCCATCAGTACGGCTTTAACGGCTATTAAGAAAGAAGCTAGTGTTTTGTTTGGTTAGGTTGGTGGTTTGCGGTAAATGCCTGCGATCTAACTGACTTACTCACCGGATCTGTATATAAAAATATAAAGTGGCAATGGCTAATACACCATGCAATACAGCAACAGGCATCATATCTTTCATACCCGCTCGATATCCTCTAGCCGCTGCCGCCATCACGCCTGCATGAAAAATCAGAAAAGTCAAAATAAAAGAATACACTACATCCGCATTGGGATAGCTTCGCCATGTTAGAAAAGCAAAAAACCCAACGGCTAATGCGCCCGCTCCATACATACTAACCCAACTGGTCGTTGACAAAGAGGCGTCTTTATATCCCGGTAAGGATTTGGGGGCTAAGAACATGATAATACCTGCGAGGATTTCTAGGATTGCGTTGATGAGGATAAAGATTTTCATAAAAGTTGGTTTCGCTTTATATGGAGATAAGGGGTTACTATTCAGCATAGTATGACTTGCTATTCTACCATGTACTTTTTTCTTGTTAAAAAAGTACCAAAAAAACAAGGCAGAATAAATGCTCTGCACAAAGCAGGCTCCCGCACCCACGTATTCTGCCATTGCCACCCCGCCTAGACGTTGACAGGTCTTGCGAACACAAAATCGTATCGTTTTGTCAACATCCAGGAACAAGTCGCTCTAGGTGACGGCTGCCTGTCGCAGCATTGGGATGTGGATGATAGCTTTGAGTTACTGCAAGGTAAACCGCACCGTCAATCCACCCTGAATATTCGTAATCGGGAAAGACTGCGAAGTAGCGGGAACGGTCCTATTATAATCCACAAACCAACGCAAGGTTAGTTGCTCATTAATGGCATAATCAATAGAAGGAGAGATACGAATACTCTTCAATCCACGAGTTGGTTCGGTGATATTCTGATCTAAAATATGCTTGTAAGTAATATCATCTCTAAAGGAGAAGTCAAATTTAAAATTCAAATCATTGGGCTGAGAAGCCCCGCCGCCGCCTCTTCTATTCACATTTTGTGGTAAGTTCGGATCTAGCGGTTCTTGCTCATCGTCTTTTTTCTTCTTTCTTCTTTTCTTTTTGGAATCTCCAAATTGTAAGAATCCAATATAGACATCTTTCATTCTCCAACCAAAACCAATGACATATTCAGTCGTTTTGGTTTCGTTTAATTCATTGGTGATTAAATCGAAAGAGAGGTTTCTAGCTTTTTTGAAATCAAGCGCTAAACTCGCTCCATTTTTCAATCGCATATCTAAGCCTAAGAGCGGACTAAAGTCTTCTCGTATAACAATGGTTGGAATTTCAAACCTAGAGTAAAAATTATTGGTTAACGGATTAAGATTATCCCCCAACGGATCACTGGTATTATACTTATAATTAGAATTAAAAGCATTGACCGTCATGGTAGAACGATACCCATGCGTTAAGCTGACATTCTGGAAAATATCTCCTAAATTTCCAACTTTGGATAAACCATTATACGTTAATCGCCAGTTGGGTCTAGGGAGTAAATCTTTAAATCTTCTAGCATCTTCATACAGTTCAATGGACTGCGGATCTTTACCTGTGTAAGCTGCCAGAAAAGCAGGGATTAACACGTCTTGATGATAGCGTCCATATCCTTCTGTATAATTCACCCCATCTGTCTCATGCCTACCCGTTCCAATTCGGTTGGATATGATCGCCCGATAGTCCTCGAAGGTATTGAATAAGCCGACGATATTGTCATCAAATAGCGTATTAAGCGCAAGGTAGGAAACCGTAACAGACCCTATATCCCGTTCAGCTACATGTTCAATTGTAGAGTTCGCATCAATTAAGGTATCCTTGAAAAATTCCGTATGTTGCTCTTGATAATTTCGATTCGCTTCTACTTCTATTCTAAAGTCATTGAATGGTTCAATAGTTAAGCGACCATCTAACTTTTGTTGGTAATCTTCAATCACCTGTTGGTTTTGGAAAATATTATCGGTAATCCAACGATCGCTCCCCGTTAATCCAGCTGCACGGTCATACCAAGCATCATCTGGTCTAAAACCAAGCACATATTTCCAACCTGGGGCGGTAAAATCTCGCTGGCCAAATAGTCCTGCATGGGGTAGAAAACCAGGCACGACTGACCCAAATTGCTCGGAATAATTAATCCGCCCTTTCCGTAACATCATGAGTGGGCGTAACAATACCTTGGCTGCTGTGGAAGGTTCTTTATCTTTTTTCTTATCTTTCTTAGCATCTTTGGCATCCGCTTGTTTTCCATCCCTCGGTGTTCTAGTAGATCTACTGCTTCGACTATTTCTACCCCGCTTCTTAGCATTTATTTGCTTGAGGAAATTGGAGTAATTGTACAATTTCTCAAAATTCAAGTCTAAATTAACTTGCCGATTTTGGGAGTTTTGAATGACATTCCCCAAAGAGTCTGCATTGATAGCGGAACGACTCCAATCGTACGTAGCATTATACTGCGCTTTTAGCGTTACCCAATCTAAGAATGGAAAATTCTTCAGCGGTACATTGTAACTCAGATTTATATTGTGGTAGAAATTTTTAGGTCGTCCCCAATTCTGTAAATTATCTAATACATAGTCTCTATTAGATCCTTGATAAGTATTTCCGAACGGCGTATTCCCCTCTGTATCCAATTCATCAACTGCTGATAACTGTTCTGCTCGATAGTTGAATTTGAGGTTTTTCATTAAGTCCCATTTGAGGTCATAATTTCTTCCCCATGTGAATTTCCTAATGTAGTAGGTACTAAATTCAGGCTCTACAAATCGATAAGTAGTCGCTTGTTGATGACGGTCTAGAACCGTATTAAAGGTAAAGGAATTCGGTATCGGATTAAGGTTGATTTCTTTGATAAATTTGAGATACTTATCATTCTTAATCAGCTTTTTAAAGGGCTGAAGATATTTGGGTCGAGTGGAATACGTGTAATCCAATCCTCCTCTATGTATATCTGAGACATCCGCTTCTATAATAGGGTTCTTCTTCGTGGTTTGAGTATGATTATAAGAAACACTAAAATTAGAAACATCCCAAGGCATCGGCGCTTTCTCTGTATTGGTTCGGTTCTTTCGGACGTTACTAAAATTGACAGTACGAATAGAAGTAAAGTCTTCTGCCTGCTCTCGAATGGAGTCTTTTTGAGCAGCGGGCGCATCTCTAATCTTGTCTTTTAATCGAATATCTAAATCATAGGGATCATATTCAGGCGTATATCTAGATTCCGAGTATTGTGCATAAAATGGAATATTTAAGCCCCAATTTTCTGGAAAGAATTTGCCCAATTCTAGATTCGTCGCTAAATCATATTGCGTGAAACGCTCTCTAGCTCTTTCATTTACTTTTTCTTCTAATTGTCCCCAACCAATTGTACTGAAATTACCTGCTATGGTCGCATTCCCTAAATCGGCTAATTGAAAATCTAACCGAGCTAATCCTGCTTGTCCACCTCGTTCATCAAAACCAGATAGTCGCAATTCATTCACCCATATTTCTGTACAGATTGGAATACCATTATCTCGTTTATTTCGAATACCGATCATGATCCCTTCCACAAATCCCAAGTTCGGGTTACCGACTACCCTAATTTTTGCCCCTGGTCGTTCCGCATGTTCTACTTCATAAGCTGCATTAGCAGGAAGGGCTAAACGATTCCTACGCTGTTTCAAAGATTGCAAAGAGTCCAATGGTAAATCTATCGAATTGTCGGGATGCCATACTTCATTGACATACTCATCATCCAATATACTGACGGGTAGGTTGGCCCGATTGGACATCGTCAGCGGTATTTCGTATTCGTAATAGTTTTCCTCAAAGTCATTACCAATCCGCATAAACATTTGCACTTCCCCTGGTTCATATAATGCTTCTCCTGTTTCATCTTCCGCATGGACAAACATCTTGAGGCGTTTATATACCCGCATATCCATGTCTATCCGTTTATAGATAGCCCTAGCATCTCCATCTGGCAAATTACAAGCGGAAATGGAGAGGGATTGCTCATTCTGTAAGGCATTGGGGAAGGGGCCGAGGGAGTTCTCCCGAACAATACCGGCAGGCAGCACATAGGGGAATGGGAAACGACTACTATTCTCTTCAATGTTCACCGAGTTCACATCAAACTCCGCTTGAATAGGTGGATTAGCTGGTACATCAATAATCGTACTCAAGGCTCTTTGATACCTTCTCCATTGGTTCCTTACCAATTCTAACCTAGCGAAACGCAAAGTAGCAGGATCTCTAAATCCTTTCATATACATCCGCATAAAACGGATAGAACGAAAATCTGCAATTCCTCCGACTACATTAGTTGGCTGATTCAATGGAATTTTAAATCGATACCAAGTTTCAGGTCCTGCTGGTCCATTGGGTCTGGAAACGATAGAATCTGTAATGAATTGATTCGTTTCTATTCCTCCCATTCCATCTGATCTCAAAGGAATGCGGTATTCATAGAATGATTCTGTTTCATTTAAACTATTATTCCGATCTAAATCTTCTGAGTCAGGTTGGTTGGAAGAGGCTTGCAAATTACGGCTATCACCAGCCGATTCTGAGTTCCCTTGTGGACCATTGAACTGCGCATATCGTTCTCTAATACCATCTACTCCATTTTCATAGACTTCATCATTAAAGAAACGGAAATTATCATTGGCAGGGTCTCCTAAAATTCGTTGTTTGGTTGCCTCATTCAAGCCAGATTCTTGAATAGCCGTAACATACTCTTCAAAATGCTCTCTCTCGCCTTCATCATCAAATCCATCTAATCCTAAATCTTGTTGTCGTCTTCTTTCAGGATCATTTTCAAAAGCAGTTACGATATTTCTTCTTCTTGGAATTCTACTCCAATTCGTCTTATCCACTTGCTGGTCCAAGGGATCAACATCACAAGAATCTGGTAAGGTTCTGCCCTCATTTCTGCCACCTGGAACTGGAATTCCATTTTCAAAAAAGTACCTAGAATCTCTAAGAATATCCTCTGAGATATTACCTAAATGAAATACTAAATCTCCTTCATTGGTAAAGTTTTCAATGAAAGGACTTAACATCCAAAATTCTATGAATTCGTAGTTATTTCTTTCAAAGTTGGTATTGGGCATATCCCGCATGATACCTGCCCAACGAGTTTCAGGGTCTCTTAGATTTCCATTGACATCTAAGCCTCTGGAATAGGAAGGATAACCATCTTCTACATCAAAATTATAAGGCCCTCTTTGACGAGGATCATAATGTAAGTCTAAAGACTGGAGGATGTTATTTTCGAAGCCTTGTAGCTGTATATTGGGGAAAATTTCTGTTTGTCTAACTTGTCTGGTATAAGGATGATCTAAATCTTCACTTGGACTATTTCTGTAGGCCGCTTGGTCAATACGAAACCAGTTCAGTTTGGCTCTATTCGAACCTGATCGAATATCATCTATCAATGCAGATTCTGGAAATCCAGGGTTGTTATTTTCTGCATCATTCTGAGGTACACTCGCTAACACCCACTTAGTCGTAGGCGTTCTTAAATCCAAACTACTCGCACTCCCTTCAAAGTCATCTACATAGACGGCCCCTTCATCTTCGGCTTGGTTAATAGCTCTGGAGTGCCCTGGTTTTAAGGCCGCTAATTCTGCATTGAAGGTAATGGAAGAAGGCTGTGCTGTACTATAAAAAGGCAACACATCTAGTGCCTTTGTTAACCAAGGTGCTTCTTTCGTATAATTAAAATCTAAGCCATATACCTTGTTATTAATAGGGTCATCGCCAAAGTTTACTTTTTGGGTAAAGGGTCGTTCAAAGAGCTGCATAAAGGTAGCTCCGATATTAGAATTTTCTCCCAATTCGTAATCCGCTCGCACCCCTAAAAGGGTTTTCGTTTGGAAGCCAAAAAGGGTATTATCTTCAAAGGAAACATTGACAGGGACACCAGAATTTAAGATGGCATCATTCAATATTCGAACTCGACCAATATTATAATCTACTTCGTAATCGATTCCTTCTTTTAGGACTTGCCCACCTGCATTTACTCGTACAGAACCCCTCGGAATATTAAATGCCCCAAGCGATATTTCGGAGGAAACAGAGGATTTATATTCGCCTTTTAAAACAAACTTATTGAACTCTGGAAATTCTCTGGCTAGTATGACCGTAGAGTCATATAGCATGGGGTAGGTGACGGACTGCACAATCCTTTCCGCCTCGGCTGGGCTTTGCACCCTTTCGCGAATGGTAGCCGCTAGGGCATCTCCAAATGGTTCCAATACAGGAAACATCACCCGACCATTTCTAGGATTGATGGTGATACCTGGCACATAATCAAAAACGCCATCTGGTTGTGGATCTCTTAGAATATTTAAATTATCCAGATTCAATAATCTCATTAAGGGAAATCTAGACAATTCTCCTTCTGGAATGAACCGCAAGTCTCCCCTACCCGGTGCTTGGTAAAATATATCTAATCGAAATTCTTGCTCGTCCACTTGATAAGCTCCTACATTATAGATGTTTTTCATCATCAAATCCCAAAGTGGTAAATCCACTCGTGGCGTTGAACTCTTCAACATCTTTAGAAACAATACATTTTGTGGATCGGTATTACAAACATCGCCATCTGGTTGGGTAGCGGTGGCATCGTTGGCAAATTCCCCTACTTGAAAGACTCGGCCATTATAGATGTATTCGTATGCGACCCCTAACACTTGATCGGGTTGTAGATTCACATTGACCGATACATATCCTAAATCTGGATCAAAGTCATATTCTGATTGTGATAAGAGTCTGGCACTTACTTTCTCAAAGTCCTCCGTTTGCTTGAAATTATATGGGGCTCCTTGTAAAATGCCCACCACATTGTCTAATATATGGGCATTTTGATCCATCAATAAATCTCCGAGCTCATTTGAACTATTAGCAGGTAACCCATTCCCAAATATATCTTTATTGACAGGAGAACCTGGTGCTGTGATCGACCAAGTTCTTTCTGATTCTCCTAAATCTGTTAAGGGAACAATCTCTCTTACTTGCTCCGTTGCATTTCTATCATTAGTTATCCAAACTTGTATTCTAGTAATTTTATAAAGGCTATTAACTTGGGGGAGATTTCGGAGGGCAGATTCAAAATTATCTCTAAAAGAATGAGACAGGAAGAAGTGTCGATTCTCATCATATTCATCTGCAAAAACTTCAAATTTCTGCACTTGACTTCCTCCTTCTAGTCGTATATTTTCCCGTTGAGATTTTTGCTGAGAGGCTAGTAAACTCAAACTGAGATAACCAAATTTTAAATCCGTCCGAAGTCCAAATAAATTCTGACTACCTTGTATGAGCTGGCCTCTCAATGGAAGACTTACATTTCCCGCTTCTATATTTTTAATGATCTCATCTTCACTAAATGCATCCGTTGAATATCCTAGGTTTAATTGATTTTCAAAATCGAAGGTCGCTTGCGTATTATAGTTGGTTGAGAGGTTTAGTTTTTCTCCAATCTTTCCCTCTACATTCATTTGAATGTCCATATCAAAATCAAATCCTCCTTGTCGTTGTTGCCTTCTTGTTAGAATGGGATTTTGTACATTCTGGTAATCCCAACCAAAGGTAATATCTATATTTCCTTGTGGGCGAATATCTACCTCTGTGCCCCCAAATAAACGATCAATTAAAGTGTTTTCAATTTCGGATTGTAATTTAGCAATTGGATCTATTTTTCCACTTATATTATCATCATTGGTACTTACCCCCGCTAGGCTATTGAAATAATCTTTCTCTTGTTGTTTGGCTTGGTAATCTACATACTCTTGGAAGGACATATAGGTAGGCGCACGAAAGTAATCTTCTCCAATTTTTTCTGTAATGATATATTGACCAGTCTCCACATCATATTCCACCTTCTGTTCGATTACGGCTGGATCTTTTAAATCAAAAGGATTCTTGGCAGGGTTATTTATAAAATCTCCAGTCCGATCAATTAACGGGATGGTATCCGTTGTAACCTGCGTCGTCTGCTCTCCAAAAGGGTCGGGAATATTAAATCCATTTGGTACGGTATAAGCTCCAAAGGCAACAAAAAATGAAAACATCGATGTGATGCAAAGTAAAGCTGTTTTGCTCATGGTAAAGTAGTAGCGAATAAAAGAGATGGTTTGATTGTTTCGCTTCGCTGATTGTTGGATTGTTAAGCACAATCAACCAATCAGATAATCAAACAATCACTCCTAATTCTTCCAATTTTTATGGTGTCAAGTGGGTATATTCAATAAATCATCAAGTATCAAACGTAGCAAGTCGTAAAAATTGCTTTATCTACGACATTTTAACAAGTAAAATAAGGGCTAGTGTATCAAGAATATTGATTTGAAGTAATTGATTGGTATTTTAAAATACCCGCCAATTAGTAGTATTCAGATTACGGGCATTTTAAAAATGCAATTATCCTCCAATCAATCAAATAATGACACTTCCAAAACGAAATACCTAACAAGTCAATAAAAAAAGCCTCTCTCCTTGTACGGATAAGCTTATGATTTAGTTTGTCTAAGTTGGGTGATTCAAAAAGGGTAGAATGGACGGAGTGAAATTATTTTGAACAGTAAGTCTAATTCAATTGCCTGAGTGCCAATCGTATCAAATCTTCCACTTTAGAAAGGTTTGGATTTTCTTTCAAAATCTTATTTAGAACTTTCTGCGCTTGCACTTTATTTATTTGTAAAGCCAACAAAGCAGATAACGCTTCTTCTCGTAAAGTATTGCCTGAAGCCGTCACTACTGTTGGAATATCTCCGCCATCCTTTAGCAACTTATCTTTTAGGTCTAAAATCACCCTTTTTGCGGTCTTTGGACCGATCCCTTTCACATTTTTAAAAGCCGCCACGTTTTCTCCAATAATCGCTGCTCGCACATCTTCCGAATTCATAGAGGATAACACCGTTTGAGCGGTACTGGGTCCTATTCCGGATACAGCAATCAAGTGTCGGAACATATTGCGTTCCGCTTCTTCTGTAAAACCATATAATGTTTGGCTATCTTCTTTTACGTGAAAGTGGGTAAGAATTTTGACTTGCTCCGCCTTTTCTATCTGACTATACGTATTCAACGTGATATTGATTCGATACCCCACCCCTCCAGTTTCAACAACAATGAATGTTGGGTTTTTAAATGTAATTTGACCTTTTATATAGGAAATCATTATTAATAGGAATCAGGGGTCAGGAGTCAGGGGTCAGATTTCCTACCCTTACTTAAAAAAAGGGCGAAGTTACAATTTTGATAAAATAAACCGCCTTTTTTTTTATTTTCACCTTTTTGATAGGAATATCCAACAACTGCTAACAGATTAATTTTGAATGAATCAATCCATATATATCCTCTGTCAAATTATCGTCTTCCTAATCACCTTCTTCTTAATCGCTTTTACGACTTATGGTCTAAGAAGGGCTTATTTGGCTATGGGTAAGGACATGGGTAGGCAAAAACAGATGATAAAATGGGTATTTTATGGGATGATCTGCTGGTTAATCATCATTACCATGCTTTCTGGAATGGGATTTTATAGCAACTTTGAAGTGCTACCCCCTAGAATATTGATTTTTGCGCTCCTTCCGCCGTTACTGCTAATTATCAGTTTACTTTTCTCGAAAGAATTCGGTCGAATATTATCCTTCCTCCCTCCTCAATGGTTGATTCAGATTCAATCTTTTAGAGTCTTAATGGAAGTCATGCTATGGCTGGGGTTTATGGGCTTCTTCATTCCTTTTCAAATGACCTATGTAGGGTTCAATATGGACATTATAGCAGGTATTACCGCCATCTTCGCTGGACGAGTCTTTTTTGGTAAGAATAGGTTTTTGCTACCAGAATCTATCATTTGGAATATATTTGGCATTTTTTTATTAATTAATATTGTTTTTATTGCCACAATTTCCACACCTTCTCCCCTTCAAATTTTTAAAAATGAACCGGTGAATACGTTCATTGCCAAGCCCATATTTATTTGGATTCCAGGTTTTATCGTACCTTTTGCTATAGCGATGCACCTTTTTTCAATTAAACAGGTTCTTATATTGAGGAAAAATAGGTGATTGGTGGCTGGGTTGAACTTTTACTTGACACTTGATCTTTGAACTTCCATTCTATGTTTCCTATTTGATAAAATCACCGTTAACCAAACTCCTTCTTTTAAGATTGGAATATGATCTCAAGAATTATCCAAATATCTACCTTCCTTCTTTACTTCCTTGCCTTACCTTTATTTGTTTACGCTCAATCTAATACGGATGAAAGTATTTCTCTGCTCTTTGTTGGTGATATAATGGGACATACCCCTCAAATAAGATCGGCTGAAGTCAAAAAAAATCGCTTATACAATTATAAGCCTTGTTTTGAATATGTGGCCCCAATTATAAGACAGGCAGATCTTGCCATAGGTAATTTAGAGGTTACTTTACCAGGTGAGCCACCTTATCGTGGGTATCCTATTTTTAGAAGTCCTGATGATTTAGCAAGAGATTTAAAATGGGCAGGATTTGATCTTTTGGTAACCGCTAACAACCATGCAAATGATGGTAGAAAAAAAGGAGTCCTACATACAATTGAAACGCTTAGAAAATTAGGTATTCATCAAACGGGTACGTTTAATAACAAAAAAGAAAAAGCACTATTGTATCCTTTGATTGTACAAAAGAAGGGGTTCAAATTAGCCTTTTTAAATTACACGTATAGTACCAATAATATTGCGACCACCCCTCCGACTATTGTTAATTCTCTTAATCGATATTCGATGGAAAGAGATATTGCAAAGGCTAAAAAACAGCAGCCAGATGCAATTATTTTGATTGTCCATTGGGGAGATGAATATCAGTTAATTGAAAATGAAAATCAGCGTAAACTAGCAGCATGGTTATCAGAAAAAGGAGTGGATATTATCATCGGCGCCCATCCACACGTAGTTCAGCCCATCACGACCATTACTAAGAATAAGCGTACCAATCAACAAAAGACCTTAGTCGCTTATTCTTTAGGTAACTTTATCTCCAATCAAGATCAGCCGCATACAGATGGAGGAATAATGTTAGAGATTGAATTAAGAAAATCAGCTGCTACAAAAAAGACTAGTATCCATCAAACTCGATTTATTCCAATTTGGAGATATATTCAAAAAAGTTCCAAAAAGGATACCTATCAGGTACTTCCTATTGCTGCCATAGAATCCACCAATTCTCGCTTTCGCTTACCTGCCAATGATCGAGCAGCCATGAAAAGTTTTGCTCGTACTACTCGAAATCGATTGCGCCATAATGGAGCTTCAGAAAAAAGAGTAACTTGGTCCGAAATTGTCGGGAAACAACGATCTAAAAAACAAATTTCATTTAAGAACTAGGAGTCAGAAATAAGGTATCAGGAGTCAGTAGGTATTCGTGCCGTTAGGTACGATATGTCGGTAGCAATTGGATAATACGGATTCTTTCCGTGCCTTTAGGTACGGCATGTGGGCATTTTAAATTCACATGCCATACCTAAAGGCACGGATAAAAACGGCAGTCGTTCTTTTCTACCGACATGATGTACCTAAAGGCACATTTTCGTACATCAAACAGAGGTTACACCGACTTCTGACAGTCTTGAAAGGACGGTCTGACCTCTGTTTCCTAACCCCTTATCTATCACAAATAAAGTTACTCTTTTAATGCAAGTCTCTGCCATTGTAGCCATTTCAAAAAATCGAGTGATCGGAAAGGATAATGATATTCCGTGGTACTTGCCTGCCGATTTGAAGTACTTCAAAAGAACTACGTTAAATCACCACATTATTATGGGTAGAAAGACCTTCCAATCGATCGGTCGCCCCTTACCTAAAAGAACCAATATCATCTTAACTAGAGATGCTTTCTTTATTGCTTCTGGCTGTCGAATTGCTCATACCTTGAATGATGCGCTAGAAATTGCCTTTGATAATGATGCTACGGAGGTCTTCATTATCGGTGGGGGACAAATTTATCAACAAGCCATGCCTTATATCGAAAAAGTCTATTTAACAGAAGTAGCAGTGGAAGTAGAAGGGTCTGTTTTTTTTCCAGAATTACCCCCCACTGAATGGAAAGAACTATCATCCATTGCTCACCAACCTGATGAAAAGAACGAGCATGCTTACACGTTTAAGATACTTGAACGAATCAATGACCAATGACCAATTTACTTCTTCCGAAAGAAAACCCCAATAGGCACTCCTGTAAAGTCAAAATGAGAACGCAATTGGTTTTCTAAAAAATTTCGATAACTCTCCTTTACGTGTTTGGGATAATTACAGAAAAAAGCAAAGGCTGGATAATAGGTGGGTAACTGGGTAATGTATTTTATTTTCACAAATCTGCCTCTATGAGAGGGCGGTTCATTTCGCTCTATTACATCCCCGATCACTTCGTTTAAGACAGAAGTTTTAATTTTTCGAGTTCTGTTTTCGTACACTTCTAATCCTACTTCAATAGCTTTGAAAATACGTTGTTTCTCTAGTGCAGAAATAAATAAAACAGGTACATCTGTAAAAGGAGCAATTTTATTTTTTATTTCTTTTTCATAATCCCTAGCTGTATTAGTTTCTTTTTCCATCAAGTCCCATTTGTTGACCAATAAGACTACGCCCTTATTTCGTTTTTTAGCTAAGTCAAAAATCTTCATGTCCTGCGCCTCTACGCCATCCTTTGCATCCAACATTAAAAAGCAGACGTCTGCATCTTCAATCGCTCGGATGGCGCGCATAACGGAATAGAACTCCAAGTCTTCATGCACTTTTGCTTTTTTGCGCATCCCTGCGGTATCTATCAGCATGAATTTTTTTCCAAATTTGGTATAGGTAGAATGGATGGGGTCTCGAGTGGTTCCTGCAATATCCGTTACAATATTTCTTTCTTCCCCAAGTAAGGCATTCGTGAAAGAAGACTTTCCTACATTGGGTTGTCCAACTACCGCAAATTTAGGGATAGCACCTTCCCCCGAATCCTCTTTTTCTGGTAGTATTTCCGTTACTCCATCCAATAGATCTCCACTTCCACTTCCCGAAATGGAGGCAATGAAGAAGGTATTGTCAAACCCCAAACTCCAAAACTCATTTGCATCTATCAATCGCTGATGGTTATCTACCTTATTCACTGCTAGAAATACGGGTTTATCCGTACGACGTAGCATGTCTGCCACTTCTTCATCTAGGTCCGTTATGCCGGTGGTCACATCTACCATAAAGACAATAGCCGTCGCTTCATCTATGGCTATCCGTACTTGGGTTCGAATGGCCGCTTCAAAAATATCTTCCGAGTTTCTAACAAACCCGCCCGTATCTACAACGGTAAATATTTTTCCATTCCACTCGCAAGTCCCGTACATGCGATCTCTAGTAACGCCACTTACATCATCCGTGATGGCTTGTCGTTCGCCCACCAACCGATTGTACAGTGTAGATTTTCCAACATTAGGTCTGCCAACTATGGCAACTATATTTCCCATTTTAATTTTTTGTTTACTCTATTCAAATTATACTAGTTAAGGTTGATTAGTTGACTAATTATTGATTATTAGTGCCAATCGCCAGTGTAAACTTTATCCTAATGCCTCGTTTGCTTCGCAAGCTCGGCAAATTGGGTCTTTGGAGACAGTGATCTAAAAAAATGGTTTTGAAAAACCATTTTTTTAG